>CAYWSJ010000010.1:0-49600 GCA_964461045.1 uncultured Bacteroidales bacterium
CGGCATGCCTGCTTAAAAATTTTTGGGCCTGCGCACGCTCGCCGAAAGGACACGGTAGGACGGGCTTATCTATAACATCTTAAAGCATTCAACTGGAATTATAAAAAGATTTGAGGGGGCATGTATGAAATCATCCGGAAAATTGGTTCTCCGTTGGTCGCTGACAATGATAGCGGTAGCTGTTGTGATGATAGGTTGTGGTAGCAATGGGCCGGATGATGAAATCAGGATAAAGTTTCAATTTAAAGATGCCAAGGCAATTAATGTAGGTGCACGGGTAATGGGCGATGGGATTAAGGTTGGAAAAGTCATTGCCCCGCCTGAGAGTCCCGAGCCGGGAAAGGTTCTGATAAAAGTCGAAATTGACAATATCAGCAGGGAGAAGAAAAGATTTCTGACCAATGAACTTTCAGCTGAGATAAAAAAAGACAGCCTTGTTGCAGGGGAGGGCTTCATCAATTTGATATTTCCGGCCAAGCCCGGCCAACCAGTAACCGATGGGACTGTTTTGCCAGGCAAGGATCTTAAGGAAGTGGCTCCCGGCATATCTGTCCCCACTCAATCCGGTCAGCAAGTTATAAAGATAATGATGAGCGCGTTTGGTGTTTCTTCAGCGGAGAAGACTGGCCAATTGGTATTTTTTATAAACTGGGGTTCTATCGTAATTCTCGCGCTGGTTCTGTTGGCATTGCTGATTGATTTTATTATACGACTGCCTCAGGGAAAGGATAGGGAGCGATCCTCTCCACAACTTTTACGGGCAGTCTGGTCTTTGTTTGTTATATGCTTACTCCTGAAATTAGTTCTTTTCGTTATGCAGGCGTTGGCAATATTTGGCATAATTCCAATCAGTGATAATAGATGGATTATATTGCCGACAAACATAGCCCAATTGGCTTCTCAGCAGGCCGGCTTTTGGGCATTTGCGTTTATCCTCATTGGATTTAGATTCAAAATGCAGTTGCTGATGAAAGTAAAATGAGGCTTTTTATCCGTCCCATCCCCGAAAGATCTCAATGAACTGGGCATCTGATAAAATTCGGTAATCTTGATGCTTGATATCAAATGTGTAATAAGACAGGTCAACTAAGATTTGTTTGCCATTTAAATTGGCGGCAGCGCATGCATGATGAACATCATCCCCTTTGTAATCTTTTCGCACTGACACATAATTTGCAATGAGTCCGGACAGACGAGCCATAGAGACAAATAAGATAGCCATTTCGCCGCACACCCCTTCATGCTGAAAAAAAACTTCTATGGCATCTCTGTAACCATGCGCGCCTCTCTTTGATTCGCCGTATTGTATAGTTTGGGTAATATAATCAAAGAGCAGTTTTGCCTTATCTGGTTCATGAGTAATATTTTTAGTAATTTCAAATGATTTATTGATAATTGCGGGCGATATTTTGAAAGGAATGTTCATTGATTTTTCAGTGACTACCAAAATATAGGATTCTGTGCTTAGCCCACCGAAGCTTTCTTTGAGGAAGTTCAGATTATCATTTGGATCACCATAATACTTTTTATATTCTTCAAAAGCTTCATATGCCGTCCCATCTAAATCGTAACCGCAATTACCGCAGAATTGGAGATCAGGCAATGTGGCACAGCCACATGCGGGGCAGATGATTTTTCTTTCTGCCCCGCAATTTCCACAAAATTTGTATTCTGGGTCCGAATTATAAAAACCGCAGTTCCAGCATCGCATAATTTTCATTAGCCACTGAAACTTATTAGAGCTTTCCTTTTGCTGCAAGAACGTCCCGAATCAGCTGGGGGTCCAGATCCTTTATTGTATAGTCTGGCTGGCCTGTTTCCGAGTCTTTCCACCCATCTTTCTTTTTGCTCCAATTAGCAGCTTTTGTTTTAAAAATTTTCCAGTTTTCGTAGAATTCATCAAAAGATTTGCCATCAAGGTTGAGTAAATATGATTTAATTTTTTCTTCAAGTCTCTCGAGATACTCTCTGTTTTCTTTTGCCATAAGCCACTGTTTGGTTTTAAGGCGGCCTCCGCCGAGTTCGCCTTGAATGGCAAATCCCGATTCAATATCATTTTTTATTTCACAGAAATAATAAACGCTGCCTTTGCCTTTAGTTTTTAAAAATCCAACCATATTACCCAAGTCAAATGCATGAATAGCCCGCTTGGATACATTTACAGCTTCTTTTGCCTCAGGTGTAATTTCCCTGAAGTCTGAAATTAAGTCGTCATTTAAAGTGTAACATGGATTGTCTCCAGTGCGGCGTTTATGGTCACACTCTTCCTTAAATTCAGACATTTGGCCTACTGAAAACAGCGGGAAACCATGTTTGGTTTGTACCAGGACAATAGAATACATATCTTTTGTTGATGTGGGAATTGCACTCCCCACATTGTCGAGTATTCTTTTATCGATGTTATCCTTGTCTTCGACTCCCAGAATATCTTTTTCAAAGATGTGATCACCTCCACCGGTCCTAAGGGTTCCATTATCAATGGAGATGAAGGGTGAAGAGGGGGTTATTAGATTAGTTCTAATGTAACTATCGAATTTTTTACTGGCATTTAATTCGTCAATAATATTGTAATTACCCAAAATGTTTTCAATTTCGGGTTCGATAAAACTAAGAATAAAAGAGATCAGGTCATTTTTGTTGGGCAGCTTGACATGCCACTCTGAGAGCGGAATTTTTTGATATAATTTTTTTATATCTTCATAAACGGCTGTCTTGCGCAGCAAGTCAAAATCAGACAGTATGCTGTCAACCCCTCCTTTACGTAAAACACTGTATTCGAGCCCGTCTCTGGAGGCAATTTTTTTTCTTTTGCGAAAGGAGGCTGACAATTCTTCGGAGATTTCATCAAGGAAATTTTTATTTTGCCTGATATTTTGTTTGATATCCCCCAATATTGACTCAATTTTTGAGTAGATCCGCTTAATTGCGTCAGTGCGATATATAATTGATTGATTTTTTCCTTTTATGCGCAAGGCGCCAAGCGATTGGTTCTTGTATTTTTCGAGTTCCTTTTCCTTGTCAAAATCGAACAAATCCTTGAACCAGTGCTGGTCTGCAAGGGTTGTGAGATCATTGAGGTTTTTGGAATAGCTTTTTTCATATTGTTCAACGGCGTGTTGCGCGGTTTGATATTCTTCATCCATTTTTGTGGCAAACTCATTCAGATCTTCCAAAATGCCAGCAATTGTGAGTTCGGCTGATGATAGCCCCTTATCATCATAATCGTTGATTATTCCGCTGAAGAAAATCTCAATCTTTTCTTTAAGCTCTTTTTGACCTTGTTTTAAAAAATGTTTATTCGCGTTACCATCAATGTTTTTCTTGATGGTCGAAATTTCTGAGGCCTCCAGATTATTTCTTTGAGATTCAATCTCAGAAACAAGCTTCCCCTCTTTGACACCCCTAAGACTGTTTTCCGCATTTGAGTGCCACCGATCGAGTTGATGCTGTAGTGATGCATACAGGGTTTGCGATAAATCAGTCGCCCTCAGGCCAAACTCGGTTAAAAACTGTTTAATATAGTTTTCACAAATCTGGGGATCTTCTTGTTTTGCTGTAATTATATCACACAAAAGGTTTGCCCTTTTTAAGGCGCAGGCATGTGAAACTCTTTTATATGGATATCGCAGAGAGGCAACGCCAAGACTACTGTAGGCAGTAATATATTCTGTACCCTGCCTATTGGGCGCCTTTATGCCGAGTTTTGAACTGTCATTAACATAATACTCATTGTACGCAACCCGGGTTTTTGAAGCACTTAATCCAAATAATGCTGTGCTGACCATTTTGCATGCTTCTTCGCGGGATTTTAAAGTTACGTTGGTTTCGTTTGGAGAGGATATTAAATAGACATTACTAAATGGAGCTGTTCCAAGAGGCGCACCAAATGAAGGGATCATGTCATAATCTTTATTGTCCATATAGTAATCAAGTTCTTTTAATGCTGCATATGCATTTGCTTTATTCTGAGCCTCGGTTCCAGGCTTAACATTGGTAAAGAGATTAGGCAGTCCTAAAATGCCATAAACCTTAACATTTCTGTCCCTGAAAGCCTGCCGGCTCAAATAAGCTAGATCGATAAACTGTCCGCTGCCAGTACCGCCACACAGTGAAGAAATAACAAAGATTTCAATATCGCTGCCGACAGCGATATCCAATCCCCATTCATTGACAATTGACAAGGCATCTGCACTGGTGATATTTTCTATTTTTCTTTTAATTTGTTCACGAATTGTGTCTTTGGAGAGATGAAATAAAAATCTGCCAATGGCCCGGCATTGGTTAGCACCTTCCACAATTCTCGCCAGATCTTTAAATTTTTCCCATTTTTTTACATCGGGAAGCCATTCGGAAATTTCAGGATAGAGGGTCTCGAGATCTTTTAAAATTGCTCCGGCGTCCTGGATAGCGTTTTCATGAACGAGGGCAATTTTTTCAGTCTGTTCAAGCGGTTCGATATCGGAGTTATCCCTCGAATCAATGCTCAAATATTCAAAAAGTGGGAGATTTTTGGGATATACCTGCTGGTTGCGATGTTTGATTAATTTTAAAGTTTCCAGTCCCGTACCGCCTAATCCGATGTAGAGAGTAGGGGTTAACGTTTCCAGCAAATCCGTTTTCGCCATCTTCGTCCTCCCTTATTTTTGTGTAAGCGTTATTTTTAAAAAGCCCTTAGCCTGATCATGCGTCAAAAGTATATTTTCTTCTTGCCCTATCTTTAAAGCACTCGTGCTGGTCTGTTTGTGTTCGTTCAATACTTGGCCGTTTAATGGTTCGATAAAAAGATGTTTACCTTTCCGATATATTTGGGCATGCCGAACAGGCAAAACAGCCTCATGGTCGACAGGGAAACCGTCAACTTCTGTTTTGGAGATATAGTATGTATCTCCTTTTTTGCGGAAATGCTGTCTTAGAAATGATCGTGTAAAAGTCTCAGATGGCGGCAAGTGATTCCCTTGAGGATTATAACCTAGATTCAAGCGCATCGGTTCAATGGTCCACCAACGCATAAATGGCCTTCGTACAACCAGAGCAAAAAACATTAACGCGAGGATACCGGGAATAATTAAATACCAAAATTTTTCAAAAAGATTTTTCCGCTGCCACAGCAGTTTTTTAGCTTTTTCGAGGCCTGCCAAGGCACTGACGTTGTCAGGCTCCTTTTCCAAAACCGCTTTATATTTATCGATAGCTTCTTTAAGGTTTGAAACGGCAGCTTCTTTCTCTATTCCAGCAGATCTACTGACGAGCTTCTCGGCTAACTGCAGCAGTTGTTTTATTTCTTCTCTTTGGCGGGCGGCTTCTTCAATTTTTTTGCGCTCAGCCTGCAATTTAGCTTTCGTAGCCTCCAGCTCTTTTTCCTTCCTTAACAAGTCCGCTTTTAACGTTTTTATCTCTTCTCTTCTATTTTTGATTTCCTGTAATTCCGAATTTAATTTTGCCCGTGTTTGCGTTTCTTTTTCCGATAAATTTTTCAATTTTTCTTGAATTTCTGCTTGCCTTTTATCCAATTTGTTTTCACGGGATTGAAGCTCGGAGCGCTCATTTTGAACTTTTTGCTTTTCATCTTGAAGTTCTTGACGTTCTTTTTTTATTTGAGCTACTTGTTTGTCTATTAATTCCTTTCCTGCTTCCATTATTTTTTCAAGCTGATTCTGGAGCTGTTGCGGGGAGATGTTCCGGTCCAGTTCATTAACTAAGACCCCATTATCTCGCAATTTTTCAAGGTCTGGATTGTCTTTTTGATGGCTCAAATCATTATAAAAAATCCAGACAAAAGGATTGTTTAGTTTGGTGGACTTATATTTATTGATAACGTCCATGACATTTTTTTCATGCACGTTATCGTTTCCATCTGTGAAAAGGTATACCGCTACAGGCTCTTCCGTTATGCTGGATGTGCTCTCCAGGGTTCTGTAAAGCGTGCCGTATATATTTGTATTTGATCCATCCGCGTTTAACTGTTGTATAAATTTTTGCGCTTTGCCGGAGCCATCGATATTGAACTTATGTTGTTTTCTTGTAGTTTCTGCAAATGGGATGATTGTAATTTCTGATCCTGGACTTAATTCGGATAAATAAACTTCGATGGCATTTTTGACCTGCGGAAATACATTGTGCCCCCTACCATCGCCATAGCCGATCATTGACTTTGATACATCGATTAGAAAAATATTGTTATAATCTTTGGCAAAAACGGTTATACTTGGAATCAGCAGGAAAACAATTAGCAGGAATATTTGTATTTTTTTGAGCATCATCCCTCCATACTGGCACTATTTCTTAAACTCGTAAAATAATATGATGTTTAAATATTTATAATCAAAGCGTTGGGGGTTATCTGTAAAAAGATATTCTAAGAAATTGGAAAGAATCATTTGGAATTAGCCCAATTATTTTAGCGAAATATGAGAGGTAAAGATTGTATTTTTTGAGATTGCAGCAAATGACATGGCATTATGAATATAATAATCATCTTATGATATCAATAAATAATTAGTATTGCCGATTTGCTGAGGCGGTTTTTTAAGTATAAGCAATTTTTATTCGCTTAGAATTTGAGATATAATCAATGCCTATGCGCTTTCGTGTGATTATCTGTTGCCTCCTTATATAAAGAAAGAATGGTTTCTATAAACTCTTCTTGAGATTTGTAAGGCATTTCCTTGAATTTTTCAATAAGCCATTCAACCTTCAGGGCCTCCAGTTGGTCCTCTATTTGAGTCAGAATCTGAGTCGCTATTTCTCGGTGATCGTCAGTCAAGTAAGGCGGTGGAGTAGCGGCTTTTTCATGGAGGCTGTTCAATTCCGAAGTTGTAGGGCTTTTCATTGAATTCCAAGAGTTTTGAAGCTCAGTAATCCATGAACTGCTCATTTTTTCACGATATCCGCTCTTTTCTGCACTCAATATGGAAATGGTTTCCTCGATATCCCAAGGCAACTCTTCCTCACCCAGGGCTTGCAGCATCTCTTTTTGCCAATTGCTGAGGATGGAATCAAATTCGTCCCAAGTTATGTTTTCTTGTGAAAGCCGATTGCAGCCTTTTTGAAAAAGTTTCAATGCCTTCTCCATTAAATCCATATCTTCCAAATCGGTATCCAGGCCTTCGAAAGCTGTCATTAGTGATTTAACTTCTTTGAGGATCGCTCCGAGGTCTTCCTCGCTGCTAATTTTAGAATCCCAAAGATCATTCGCCCGATTCATGATTTTGGCTTCAGTTGCTTTAAGCGTTTCAGTAAATTCAGCTAAGTTTGCCCGCGTATCCTGTAATTCCTGCATTTCGATTCTCTGGGACATACCTCGAAGTTTGTTTGCATAGCCCTTTGCTACATCCTTCAAACCACGAATATCTGAAACTCGAGGGATTCTGGAAACCTCATTATGTTCGTACACCCAATTGTTAACGTCACGTATCAGTTGTCTGGCTTCTGCAGCAATTTCGGCGTTGGCTACCAAATAGTTCACTCTTTCCTTCAGCTGCTCAACTTGATCATCCAATCCCAAGGTTTTCAAGTTTCCGCCAATTTTGTTCAACATTTTATGTTTAAATTCGCCAATGGTATCTGGCCTATCATTAGCAGGGTGCTGACTTTGCAGCCAACTTGGAAACAACTCCACCACCGCTTGGGTTGCCTGCTCTATATCCTTGTCAAGGGCGTCGATTTGCTCTTCCGTCCACAATGGTTGCTCATTTAACATCCGTTTTTGCATCTGCATAAGTGAGGCTGCGCCCCAGCTGAGTACACTTAGATCTGCGCGCTCATAACCTTTTTGCATTTTACGTAATTCTTTTTCTGTTTCCTGCTCTACCTCCTCCAGAATTTTTTTGGCATCCGAAGCACGTTCTACCATATGAGCAAAACGGTCTCGTCTCGCGGGCGGAACGGGGATGCGTCGCTGCAGTTCCACAGCTTTTTCAAGATATCTGACTTGTTCGACATAGCTATCCGCTTGTTCCCAATCTGTAAGCAAATCCTCCCATTCCGAGGATTCACCGCCCGATAGCAGGAGTTCATCTTTGTCTATTGCTTTGAGATCTGCATACTTGCCGCGGAATATGCCTTCATTCAACCACTCACTGATGACAAGAGTCCTTCCATTTCGGGACACCAGCAAATTATTTGCCCTCGGAGCGATATAAGTAGCAAGTAGAAGGGTGGCCGAGGCAACGTTGGCGCCATAGGGAGGGAGGCAAAGACGTCTGATCGCTTGGCCAACAAAAAAACGCGATTCATCCGACTTTAATTCTTGATCCCACATTTCAACTACGGAGCGGACTATTGGATTTTCCGGTTTTCGCGAAACAGAGCCTCGTGAAGTGAAAATACTCCAAGTGTCGCTTAAAACCCGTAAAGCCCGATTTTTTTCCTTAGCAGGTTTGGCAGTAACAGTATCGAAATCCAATTTTCCGTTTAGTAATTCAATAGTAAGCCGGTAACAGGTATCAGCTGCATTCCCTCTTGCTGTGCTAAATCCGTCAAAAGGAAAGGGAAGCGGCTTTTTGTATACACGAGCGAAAAGCTCGGAGCCGAATCGATTACGTCTAGCAGGTTTTAGCTCATTTCCCAACGAAGTCACAAAGCGCTGCTCTTTTAGCATAGATTCAATTTGATTCTTAATGGCTTGCTGCGTTTTTTCCTGGTGAGATGCAATGAGGTTCCCAAATTTAGCACGATCCTCCTCTGAAATGCCCTCCAGCAAAACTGCCATTTCAGCTAATGCTTGGCCAAGCTCCCCTTCTTCATCACACAGAAGCGCAACAAATACCGGAGCCGGGCTGAAACCAGCCTCTTTTTCTATGCGACGGATCAGCTTGCGTGTCTCCAGCGCAGTCTCATTTGGGTCCCTGCCGGCCTCAACATAACAATAAAAAACCAAGCCTTTAGGGGCATCAATGGCAATGGCGTCCTTCCATTCTGCCAAGCCAAGCTTGAGCTGCGTTTCAAGGTTTTGAAGCTGAGTCGTTATCGCTTGAAACCGCCATTCTCGGGTTGAAATCCTATTCTCCTCGGCAAAATCGCAATCCAGGTTTTCCAAAAGATCACACCATTCCTGACTGCGAGTTGCAAAGAGTGTTGCTTTGGCTTGGTCATCGTAACCGGCTGCTACTTTCTGACGAAGATAAGATAAAAACTGCGATCGAGGAACTGCATCTCCAAGTATATCGAATTGATTGAAATTCCCATCCCACTCGATTACATTATACTCCTCCTGTAACCGTTGCAGGTTTTTGCTAACTTGAGGTTGAGGAATTCCGCTTAACTCAGCAATGGCATGGGTCGACTCCTCTCGGTTTTCCACATAGAGCCCTATCTTGGCGGCAAGAACAATGCCCCGCATGATTCGATGGTCTGATTGAGGCAGTTGGGAGCCGTATTTCGAGATCGCGCTCATATAGGCATGCGTAATAGAACCCTGTTGACCAAGCTCTTCAGAAGCTAATAATTCCTCTTGTAACGCTTCTGACCATAGATCTACCGGACATAAGGACCAGGAATCGACTCTTGAAAATTCCGTCTGAGATACCCGCTGCAGGGCTTCTCCAAGTAACGCCAAGGCTGAGCGTTCCTGAAGATGTTTTCCCGCTGAAGTTAAGTGGAACAACAGCCACATGGAATATGGAGATAGTGGCCAACACCCCCTATAGATGACTTGGTGAAAACGCTCTTCATCAGACCATAATCGATGATTTTGTGATTGCGGAAACCACCTATGCACCTGCTGAATTATTTGTTTGCTATATTTTTTTGATTCTTCCTTTTGAAACCAATTATCCAGTAAATCCTGATCTCTTTTCTCGATCAAGTTCGCTACCAGCGTTTCCAGGTTGACGGAAAGATAGGATTTACTTGCGGATTGATAACGTGAAACATAACGAAGGATTTCGTTTTTGAACTCCGGGGCAATGCGTTGCACATAGGCATTCAATTCAAATTGAATGAATCCTACAAATGAAATATACCCGCTGTTTCCTTGAATCCCTTCAAATAGGTCCTGCAGTACGCCGCTTCCGGCAATCTGACTGCGAATTGTAGCGAATTCTGTATAACGCCCAAATTCATCAAAAAGGATGACCATCCCGGCAAATGGTTTGCTTTCCCCACAGTATTCCTTAACGGCGGCATCTAAGACATCCTTGACTGACTCACCGCCAAATGCCCGTATAGGGATACCTTCTGACTCAAAAATCTCCTGGACTTTAGCGTAAATCCCCTCATCCTGTTCACTAAGAGCCTCCAATATCTGTTCCACAGAATCTACACCGCAGGCTTCAATTAAATTAGCGGCCATATCTTTGCTGGCTAATTTAACCAAGGTAGCGGCCTGTTTGAACCGAGGACGTAATTCATCCAGGACGCTTGTGTCGAGATCATGGGCGCGTGCCTGGATTAATATTTGTCGTGTTAACTCTGCAGTAAGGTCGAAGTTCTTCATTCCATTAAAGGCAACTGTGAGAAATGGCCGCGGATCCTCTTTTACTATGGCGCCCACCTCAGCACCGATAACGGAATCTGCCTCATTGATTCTGGCGAGCAATTTTTCCGCCAACTCCCCTCGCGGCTGTTGGAGAAAGTTTGCTAAAGCCAAGGAGAGATGGGACTTGCCCGTGCCATATCCCGCAATGGCCAAGGTGAAGGGTTCCTCCTCCAGTCCGTGGCATCGGCGTAATATTGATCTGGTAAAAGTTGCCGTATCCTGCAAGCGATGTCCATGCTCGGTCCCAACGTCTTTCTGGTCTACGCCATGATAGGAGGGACCATGAAAAATATAAGCCTCGGTCGCTGCATAACTCAGCTCAGGGTTGGTCCATAGCCAATCCAAATTTACCGCACCATGAAAAAGGCGGTCTCCTCGAAATTGGATAACGTCGGCTAATTTCGGCATAATGCAACCTCACACCAAATCTTCATAAAGTCTTCCCCATGCTTCGGATGGCACTGATTTTGCCTGTATAAGCCATGGGTTCATGTGGCGATCTATCGTTATTAGGCCTTTGTTCTCAACTATCGTCAGGGCCCTTTGAGCCGTAGAAGCATCCCATCCGCAGATTTTTTTCCAACCTGCACTTTCCTCTAATTCTGAAACACTCACCTGCGCTGTGTTTGGAAAATGCTCGGTCATTAATTCAAGGAGCCATGCACTATAGGCAAAGGAAAATTCAGCTTCAACCGGTGCAGGCCTTCTAACGAGTTCACCGTTTTCCCCATGAACAGCCCCGCATATTGATAATGCTGCATCCTCCTCATATGTTCGCAACAATGGACCAATTAGGCCTGATTGGTTTGTGGAGTAGGCCTGCTTCAAATAATCATCAAGCCTCTCACGGGTGAAGCGCATCCCCAAAATCGGTGTCGTCTGACAGAAGGCCTTGTGCCAAAGATCAGCTCCTGTCAAAGCACCACAGAGATTTAGGTGCACAACCCACTGTGTTATTGATTCTTTTAAGAAACGATCTTCCAGAAAAACTTTCCTTCCAAGATGAGTCAACCGGGGGCGTTTTACCGAATTCTGTCGTTTGCCCTCCAAAACAACGAGGCCCATTCCCCTGCAATAATCTAAGATGGCCTGGGCCTTCCCGCTTTGCTCTCCCATGGGGATCCCCGTGGCATCCCGGATGTCTTGATAGGTGCCTTCCTTTCCACCTGCTGCAAACCTCAACATCTCAGCAATATACTGGCGCTCAGGAATGAAGGTTGAATGAAAGGTCCGGGGTAGCCGGTTTGATGTCTGTTCCTTATTGACCATTGGTGAACCTTTCCGATAAAGAGGCGACCTGTATCGGAAACGCCTTAAATTCCAACTGGCCTGTTGACTGGTTCACACTTGGTCCCAATGAGTAACATTCACCCTTTTTCAGTCCAGAGAGTCGCTCCATCCAGATATCAACTTTTTCCTTGGTAGATACGGCCGCGATCTCGGCATAGGTTTTGATTTCTGTTTCAGCTGGCCTGAAGAACAGCTTTTGGCCCGCATTGAACATTCGGTCTCTTTCGTCCTTGCTCAGGTTGCTCATTATCTGCGTTGCCATGATTAAGGAAACCCCGAACTTCCGTCCCTCTGTCAGATATTTAGAAAGAGGGCTTCCACTTTTGTGGTCAAGGTTTTGCACCTCATCAAGAACTACCACTTTAGGAATATTTTTACGTCCATGAGTTTGCAGAAAACCGTAAAAATCCCAGAGCACAAATTCTGCAACAAGTCGCCAAGAATGGAAATCAAGTCCCGCAAGTTGAAAAATGTGGCATCGTCGATTCACATCCTCAAAAATGGACTTCCAGTCCAAGGTTTCACCAACTTTGAAGGGATTGTCGTCAACAAAGGGTCTGATTTTGCTCAAAGATGTTTGAACCGCGCTTTTATTTTTTGTGCCATCGTCTATAAAGCTCTCAAGGATTTCTAGCAAATGGGAAAGGGACATATTTTCACCCAGTTCCGATATTCCTTGGGAAATGGCTGCGTACAGAACAGAGAATTGCTGTTCCCCCAAACCGTAGACAGTTTGAAAGATGGCCGCAATTCTTTTGGCTACAGTGCTTACCTTTTCCGGGGCAACAATACCTCCATAATCAACAGACTGCACCCTGAATGGATTTATCGGAAGAGGGGAGTTGACGATGAAATGCTGCTCCGGGTTTAGCTTATCCTTAACCTCCTCCTCAAGTTGATCCGGCACGAATCCATTTGTGTAATCAATTATTAATGAATTTTGCCCATTTCTGCCCAACTCACAAAGCAGGCATTGGATAGCATAGGTTTTCCCCATTCCTGATGTGCCAAATATCAGCATGTGGCGGTTGGAGAGATCCGGGTGGCCAAATTCCCAGTATACATCACGATTTCCTGAAACTGTTTTTCCCAGTAGAATGCGCTCCGGGATACTGGTCGGCTGCTCATTGATGCCCTCAGCCTTTTTTTTCTTTTCTTCACTTTCGGTATTGGGAGTATCATCTATAACGCCTTCTTGCGGCATCTCCTCCTTTTCATCTTCATCTTCATAATCGGTCTCATCTGAAGGTTCCTGCCCCACTTCGACTTCATCTAAATCTTTCCCAAATTGTATAGAGGCTTCCTCCCATGGAATCTCCATTTGCTTTTCTTGTATGCAGAGTCTGCGAACGGCTTCCTGGCCTATCTCGAATATACCAAAAGTCATCGAACCGTTTTCATCATCCGCATAGACACTACTGTCGATTTTTTTGATTTCTTCACCGCTGCTATCCGTCCAATAGGCAAGGACGGCAGCATGCCAGGATATAGAATAATCACCCTCCACCAACCGCTCCATTGCAGCCATCACCGTATCCTGTTTTGTCTGCGAGATCTCCGCCTTGCTAGCGATTAGTCGGTGTAACTGAAGCCACCAATAGCGCTGATCCGGACGGTCATCATCATGCTTTGTTTCCGATTCAGGTACGAAGGCCGGGATTAAGGTCGCTAGGCCGTTTTTGATCTGTTTAGTTGCTTTATCGATGTGATCGCCGTTATGCTCAGCCAGCTTGCACTCGATAATGTACATATCCAGGTAGATACGTCCGTTGGCATCTAATTTGGCCTTAAGCCAAAGCAGATCCGGTCTGCTTTCATCGTCACCGCTGAACCAATGACGGTAGGCATCCAGAGAAATCAGATGATCGCAGAGAAGGTCTTCCCCTTCTCGTAATAGTTTGCGGGTTAGAGCGTATCCCATAAAATCCCGAATATAGGTGCCGACGCCCGTGGCTCGCACTAACGAAAGACCAGAAAGGGTCTGTGCCTCTTTGAGGACAGATTCTGCGACTTCTTTTAGGGTGTTGTTATCCCATCCATAATACAATTCAGAAATTGACCGCTCCAATCTATATAGGATGTCAGAGAGCTGGAAGTGCTCGGTCGAAACTGTGAAGTTCAATTCCCCGTGAGAGCCGACGCCTGAACCGAAGCCGATAATTTCGCGTTGTTGGCCTTCTTCGCTCCGTTTCTTTTTAATCAGCGTATCATCAATGCTGGCATCAATGCATACCACCCATTCGGCATGCTTGTGCAGTTCATCAACAACAGGCTGCCAAGGACTATAATCTCCCTGGCCAATAAGCACATGTTCCTGCCCGGGAGGTATGTGCATATTCCGAATTCGCGCCATAGTTTCCAGATGAAGGGAAGCGATGTCGAACTGAGGGTTGCTGATGACCCGGTAGCGGGTCAGTTCGCGCGCCGGGTTTTTAACCGTGCAAAATGATTTTTCTACTATGGGGAATTTCAGTGTCCTTTCCCTTACGTCATAAGGGGCAACACCATGGAAATCGTCACCTTCGATGCCTGCGCTAACAAAGTCATAAAGAACAGCTATGTCCACATCCAGTCCGTCCTTGATCATCTTCGCGAAATTCAATCTGTCGCCATCCTCGGAAGGCGTGACCCTGTGAGCAACTGAGAATCGGCAATAGCGGTAGACCTCAAACTTGGATTCAGATTCCGCTGCCTCCCAACGATCCTTCCACTGTTCCATCCATCGAGATATGCCAACATCCTCGCCTGCTTCCGAGAATACGGTAATGGAAACAGCATAGGGGCGGGAGCGATTTTCGCCAATTACGCCGGCTTTGCCCAGTTTTTCCAGAAACGCATGCATGCCGGAGATGACCGGTTGAATATCAGTATTCCGATAAATGGCAAGGCTGACACCGTCTCTCGCATGCGGGTGGGTATTGAGATAATCCGACAACAAATTTTCCAGCAGCCGGGATTCCCGTGTTTCCCCAAACATTTCGCTATCGGTTATGTCATCGTCATCAAAACCTTCGTAACGCAATAGCAGCCGGGTTGATAAGGGGGCATCCTTGGTATCCGGAGCTCCAACTCGGTGAATGAGCTCTCTGCCTTCTACTTGGGTGGTAATGGCCTTGTTTCCATCCTTTATGAGTCCTGCAATGGGCAGTTGAATACAGGCCAGGTCAAGATAGTCCTGCCATTTTGAAGGATGAAAACGTTTCCTGGCCTTTCGCGCGGCCCATTCGCGGGGTGCGGCATAGTTGAAACAGGCGAACATAAATAGTATGCGCCACAGCATCATTTCAATTACGGACGGATGCAGCACTGTTGCGACCCCGGAGGATTCCCAGGATTCTGTAACCCACCTGTGACTTTCAATGTCCGGTCTGGACTTCACGATCAGAAATGCCCGCATTAGCATCGGAGCAATCATGCTGTTTTTGTATTGCTTGTCGCCTTCCATATATGCACGAGCTGCCTTTTTGTAAACCTTGCGCAAGCGGTCCCAGGGGCTATATGCTTGTTCTGAATCCGCATGGAAAACAGAATGTAGGCCGTCATTTTTAGCCTTCACCAGAAAAAGCTGGTACGCTCTTGCCAGATCTTTAAAATGATCCAGCATAGGATCTTGGGTGGCAAGCCACTCGCCTGAAAGCATGTTGGTGCTCTCTGCATCCATGTCCCTGACGGCGTGAAGCAAAACTCGGCGGACTTCCTCGTCATCCTTGGCTCGCAACAGTTCCTCATGATACCTTGTATGAAATACGGGGAACCAGGGATTACTTCCTGCCTTGTCCATAGCCGAGGCGGCCCAGTCGATTAACTCCTCTGCCATACGGTGAGATTGTGTCTCAGGCAGACGCCATGCAAGTTTTTTAGCTGTCGTCTCCCCATCTCCCCATTTTAGCTCCACCTTGAACTCGAGCATTGGCTCGGCAGTGCGGGCATTTGTCAATTCGATTTCATCATTGTAAAGGCTGGAGCGTATGGAAACATCGCTTTCACCACCCAAAGGAAAACTGAGATGACCTTCCTGGAAAAATTGGTCCACCCCCCTTACAAGTTTCCTGAGATAATTTTTTGCCAACTCCTGGGTTTCAGCGGTAGAGGCCTGGCCATCATCTAGCAGGTTGTCAGTATCGTATTTGAACTTGTCTCCTGAAATGACAATTTCTGCGACTTCTTCCTTCCCTGCCTTGGCAGTTGATCGAAATTCCCGAAGGGTTTCCCAAAGTGCCGTCAATATAACCTCAACCGGGCCGCCTGACAGCCTTCGGACAGACTTTGGTTGTTTTTTCTCACGTTGTGGCTTGAACTTGAGTATCTTCTTTTGTAAGGAGATAAAGTCAGACTTCCACAGCTTGTCCCTGGCTTCGGCGTCCTCATTTGCTACGTATCGCCTGACGGTCTTGATGAACTCCTCGTCCGTCTTAAAATCACCCCGCTCCTCTGAGGTAAAAAACTGGTTTTCTGAAATTTCCGTCGCTTTTTGTTCCAGGAGCTTGTCAATAGTGTTCAGCGCCTTTTTTCGCTTGTTTTCTTCAAGGTAAAGGTCATAGCGGTAGAAACGGGCTGCAAGTTCAAGGTACGGCCTGAGTTTCTTTCTTTTTCCAAACTTGAATCCCACAAGGTTTGGCAGGTTGAACCTTCCCAGGTTTTTTAAAAGTACCTTTTCGGCATCCCGACCGTCCTGGGCGCCGGTTGTCTCAAGAGGGAGGGCATTTAAAAGCCGGGAGATCTGGAATAAGTCCGCGCAACCCTGCTCAACCAAGTCATTCAGAACAGTGTTGAAGTGCCCAATCGTCTGGTCTATTCTGTGTCTGCCGATATTAGCCTCATCCAGGCGCTTTTTTACCCAAATATTGAAGTTGCCACTCATTTGCCGCCACACGGCAGGGATACCGCAACGATAAAAATCGGCTAGGCTCGAGGCATCCAGTACCTTATCCGCACCGGCCAAAACCACCAAGTCTAAATTGCCGTTTTCCGGGGGAGATGCGTTTCGGAAACGGGTCAGGTTACCCTTCTCATCTACCCACCCGTGTTGGCGAAGTTCTTCATATTCATCTCCATTGCTCTTTGCCCAGTCATCGGCAACTACTTTGGCAACCTTAAAGGTCATCTCAATGCCACCGTCCTCAATGGCAAAATTTTTAAGGTTCTTAGCTAACTCCAGAGTTATATCTGCTGGGAAGGTAGAAGTGGTAATGATAAGGCGCTTTTGGGAAGTATCCTTTGCGCGCAGGCGATATACCTTTTCCCGAATGTTTTCAAACGCGCTTTCTGAAAAATATCCCATAATAGACTTCCTAACTTTCAGGTGACGCTAGATTTTCAACCAGTGCGCAGGAGTCGCTCAATCTGCGCAAGGAGCCGGCCTCCTCCAGCATATTAACAACCCAGTCGTCTGTAGCCCCGCCAAAGGATTCAGTACCGGTTTCCATCGCCCATGATGCAGACGCGCCAAGGGCATTTTCATCAAAAGCTAGACCGAAATGGGAAATGGCTGCTCGCTTAAAATCATCATAAGTCATTCTACGACCTGGAGAGAGGCAGATTACCAGAAGGCGCAACAAGTTTGCATTGAGCACAAAGCGCGTGCCAGTCCCCCGCTTGGGGACGATCAGCCCAATGCGCTTGCCCATGGTTAGAAACAATTTGTGTCCGTAATTATTATCCGCTTGCTTGTAAAGCTTGTCCAATTCACCGCTCGGGGTGTCACGCAAGATCAATGGATGCCGTAGGGCCTTGTAAATCGTTTTGGAAACCTTATGGATGGTCGCCTTAGATACATGCTTCACAGCTTGATTTTTGCCTTCCGGATCAGAAATAGCGAGGTAATAGTCCGGCCAGAGGGGAATATCATCAGTTCCGTCAGCATATCGTGAACCCTGAGTAATCAAGCTGCGCATCACATGAAGAGAACACAAGGTTTCCAGGAGGTCCGTTTTATCCATCAAGTCTAACTTGGCGCGGCAAACTCTAAAAAATTCCACGGCAAAAAGGTAGCCTTCAGGCCAAGTTTCAGCAGGGCACCATCCACAACTCACCCACTTGGGCGTTCCACCATCAAAATCCGTATATGTGGATGTATCTTTTTCCACCCCGCTATCTATGAACTCCGCCAGCTTAGAAACAGTTGCAGGCACCTCCTGCATCATATCGCCAATGGCCTTTTCTATTTGCTCGTGAAGCCAGTCCGGATTTTGCTCCTCTGAAGTCAGAAATTCATTCAACCCAGCATTTTCTATCCAGTTGCTTAGATCTATGGTTTTTTTGCGAAGCGCGTTGCATATCTGCAAGTAGATCATTTCCCCTCCGCAAGCTAAAAAGCGATGCTTGTTTGAGGAGAAATACCTTTTGTGTTGAATCATGAGATCTTCCCAGGAATTTGGAGGGTTGTTTCTCGCAAAAGATTCGTTCCATAAGGTTTCACCTGCCAAAAGCGAAGGGCAAATAGGTGCGAAACTTTGAGCGCACCAAGTACGTTGCATGCCAACACCATGGAACCCAAGAAATAGGTTCTCAAGAGTCTTCAACACATTCTCCTTAGTGTCTTCAAAAACCTGCATTTTTTCCTTTAGTAGTCGATCAAGCTCCTCCAGATGTTGCCGGTGAATTTCATGTCTAGTGTCTAACTTGGATGCTCCGAAAAATGAAAAGATTTTGAGGTTTAAACGAGCTTTTGGCGAGTAATCGAGTGCTCTATGCCAAGGTTCACCCAGAATATCTCTTGGTGGTAGGAAATTATTAAACTGTCTATTTTCAACTCTTTTTTGGGAATTAGCTACCAGCAGGCATTCAATTAAAAATTCGATGGAAGACTGATCTGAAAAAAAACGTCTCCCGAAAAGACGAAAGGCTGGATTGGTGTCATTGCTGCCATTCGGCACATTACTCGGGAAAGTTTCAGGCATTGGATACCTCCAGTCCTTCAGGTGTCACCTTAAAGTGTTGCCTCAAAAATGTATGGTTAGTGCGAAGTCTAACCAGGATCATTTCTTCATCGTCATTACTTCTGCAGCGTGTAATAAGGTCTGCCTTGAGACGTTCCAGGCGATTTGCGTAAGCAGCCTGCAGAGTCTCCCCAACTTGACCGTGATGCCTGGCCAGAACATAATCCAGAAAAGGAAGATTCAATTTTAAGGAAATTCCCTTCAGCCATCCTTGCCCTATCAGTGCAAGATCTCGTCGATAGGATATTGCTTCAGGTCCGGTAAGGCGCAGCTTAAAATCCCTGGAAAAATCAATCTGTGCCAAAACTACTTGGGCGCTTTGTCTAATGTCCTGTCGCCTGCGATTCAGGGTAACATAGAGATTGTTGTGATCCACGCCACCTACCTCGGCAAGGCGCACTCCCGTAAACTGTTCTTGCAAGACATGAAATACTCTTTGCCTAAAGCGACTGTCGTCTTCCAGTGACAACCGCATATTCGGATTTTGCCATTTCACCCATCTAAGTATGGCAAGCGATCCCAAAAAGTCCTGTAAAAAGTTTTTTTCACGCTCACTGTTTTTATCTTTATAAAGGAAGAAAAGCATGCGTCTAGCTTGCTCCCTAGCCTGATCGGGAGTAGGGGTGGGCTTGTTGTCCTGATCCTTTTCTGGCATCCTTGCGCCACGATGCCTGAGGGCATGCAGTTCCTTTCGGACAAGAGATGGAAGTCCTGTCTGAAATTTGTCGTGATGAGTAAGCAGCCAAAGATGTCTTTCCATTGCAGGACAGGGTCGTTCCCCAAACCCCTGGGACCTAACTGAACGTAGTACCGGCATCTGAACTGCGGCATTGTTCTCCCCTCGGCCGTTATCCCCGAAAAAGCGGTTGTAGAAAAGATAATCTGACAAGGGAGGCTTTTCCGGCAATAACATAAGGTCACTTATATCTTTGTATTCCAGGCCGGCAGTTAGCATATAGGCAAGGTGAGCAGTGAACTGGCGCATAGTAAGGCGTGTTCCGTATTCATACATTCGCCGGTATGCCAAGAAAACCCTTTCCTGAGCAAGCCCATCGTCCTTGCGGAAAAGCTGAACATTGATGTAAATGGGGCAGTGTTCCCGACAGTCACGTTTCTCGCAAGCTGTCCAGTTTTCCGGAGAAAGCATCCGCGAAAAAACCATACGAGCAAGGTTCAGATTATCGTGTAGAGCCAGATTATTAAATCGGAAACCAGCCCCGCCAAAATCAAAATTATCTGATTCGGCATCCATAGCTTCCAACAAGCGGGGCCTTAAATCGGCAATATTTTCAAAACTGCGTTTTTTTGCATATTCGCAAAAAGTATCAAGAAGAGCCCCAGTGTTGGATATCAGCAACACCCTTAACCCTTGCTTAGTGATTTCATCCAGCAGGGCATCCCGCTGCTCTGGGGCCCATTCGCTCAGGTCCTTGATAACAGCTAATGATATGCCTTCCGGTAGCTCCAAATTTTCACGGGGCTTCAAAGGTTTAGGGAGGAGTTGGCTTGTGTCGAGGCCTTTAAGTTTCTTGTAGGCTGACAGTGCGAGCGTAGATTTCCCATCTCCTGCGTGTCCTGTTAGAATCACAGACCTTCCTGACCGGCTGGACAAGTACTCTATAATATTCTGTGCCAAAGGATGCTCTACGTGAATGCTCGAAAAATATGGGTTACAGGCCTGAGATTCGGCCATGGCGTTTTCGTTGCCCGCATCAAGAGAGTGAAGGCTATTGAGGTAGGCTACAAAGGGGTTAGGAAGCGCATCTGGGTGTAATCCAGCATCCAATTCTCCGAAACCTTGCTCAGACTGGCTTGCCGAACTTGAAGAAGGGGTGTGTTGACTCAAACATTTGTGAATTAATGCCTCTAAATCTTTAAAGGCCTTATCATCTTTGATGATAGAAAAAAGACGTTCGTCGATTTTGGCGTGTGACACTATGTCGTTTAGAATTGTTGGCCCTCCAACGGTGCTTAATTCTTTTATATCCTCTTCTTTTCCCGATTTTGGTATAATATGCCAAAAGCTAGTGGTTTTTAAATGAAAGAAGGGGGTATAGGGTCTATTTCTGTCGCCAGGCCCTTTAAATTTTTCAAATAAATTATTAAATAAATTTGTAAACGTAGAGTCATAATACACTACTGGAGAATCTTGGTCTCTTGATTTCAATATTTTTAGTGCGGCTAAAAGCGCTATATGCTTATGCGGTTTATAGGCATCTTGCTTTCGGCCCAGTTCCATAATTTCTTTGCGCAAGCTATCACTTATCATTATTCTCGCTCCCTTATGAACGCAGATAAATTGTTCACATAGTATTCGGAATTTTGTCCTTTAAGCTTAGGTAATACAAATCTGTTATGCTCTTTACTTTCTGAAGTCTTGCAATAATTATTGTTTGATTTGTATTTTTCTAATAAGTCAAGCAAAGAAATATCGTCATTCCAAGTAAATTGTTTTCCAGAAACTGGATCATATTTCTCCAACGCTGATGCTTTCATGAATAGGTCAGGATGGTTCTTGTACAATCCTATCCATTCGCTTTTTGTCTGGAAGAAACAAAAAAAACATCCCGATCTTGTTCTCCAGTGATAATAATCCGGAAAACCTAATCCACAATCGCCCAAAATATGTTGGATATCTGAATAAACAAGACCATCTTTGACAAATGGGTGATGTTGAATAACTTTTTCCCCATTTGTTACATATCCGCTTCTATCTGATCTTTCGTCTGCTCTAAGCCCTACATAACTGTGCACCAATCCATTTGTACAATTAGTTTTTAGCCACTTTGCATAGGGGAATAACTTTAATACTTCTGTACACCATCGGTTTTGAATAGAAGGTAAGTAGTTGTTTTTCATTTTTAACCAATAGTAAAAATCCTTTCTATCCTTACTGGAGGTTCCTCCAATTCGAATGATATTAATCCCCAGTATTGTTCTGAGTCTGTCAAGATAGGCATAGGTTTCGGGTAATTCGCAACCGCTATCAATAAAGACATATTCCATGGGCAAGTGGGGGTAATGTTCCCGCATATACACAGCAAGGGCAGCGCTGTCTTTTCCTCCCGAAAGGGCGAGCAGGTGGCGCTCTTTCATGAAAAGTCTCCTTGTTCCATCATTGTCTGAATTAGCAAAAATAGCCAGGCTGTTCGCCTTTCCTTGTCTGCGTGAATAAATTCGTCAACTACGCTTTTATTCAAATCATCTGGGTTTTTAGGAATATCCAGCTTTTTGTGAGCCATACCGCCGGCTGGTGTTTGGATTCCTATCATGTATGATTTCCCAGTAGCATTACCCTTTCTCTCGGCAATTCGTTTGAGGTCATTCAGTTGGTTAATGCGTTCCCGAATCTCCCCTAACCGAAGGGCAAATGGCTCTATATCCCCGTCCCTCCAAGATGTAAGAGGTTTTTTCAAAATGACGGCTGCTACCTGAGAAAGCCATTGCTCGTCCGAACCTGACTCATCAGCCAGTGCTCCCAAAACAGGTCGGAGGTCTGTGTCCATGCAAGCATTCACAAGGGAAGTTGCCATGGCATTAAGATCATGACGAAGCGCATCGAAAGGAGCTTCCTTCTCAGTAGGTTCAGCCATAACCATCTTGAAACGTGCCTTGACTTTTCTGACAAATCGGTCATAGGCATCACGTAGTTCAATCAGCGATTCCCAGAGGCTTTCCCTGAGAGCATTGGCATCATAATCAGCATCCCCCGATTGGCCATCAGAGCTTGCTATTTCAAATCCAAGGGCTTCAGGGATATCTTGAAAGAGGAGATTCTGTGGATCCTGCATGTGGGCAATGGCATTTCGAAGCCGCAAAGTATTCGGGTTTAAAGATCGTGTTGTTTGTGTGTATTCCGGGAGATTGTCAAGGAACTGCGTAAGAGGGACAACGATGGAAAGAATCGTCTGGTTTCGTGCTCCTTCCACGAGTTCGAGCCCGGTATTAACTACCTGAAAGTAAGTGCGGATAACTTCCGACTTAATCCCCGTAGTTTGGTACAGCCGGAGGCTAAACAATTTAGGTCGGCGCATGAGGAGCGTAGCTTCTGCGTCACCGAAAAACGGCTTAAAGATTCCATCCTCGTATACAGCTATTTCATCGGATCGCACAAGCAGATAGTGGCAAAGCAAAAGCGGTGCCGGGCCTTCCCGAAGCCCAAAAGGTGGCTTTTTGACAGCATTTAAAATTTCTTTTACAGGTATTGCGCGTTCTTCAGCACCGCTTTTTAGCAGAAGCTGATCAAAAAGCTCCCAGACAGCAAATAGTTCGGGCTGTTCTCTTTTATCGGGGGCATGGAGAGACCACAAATTACCCTTATCTTGACGGTGCAATCCTGTGTTTTTTATAAGCGTGCGGTAGACAGCTACCTCTGGCCCATATCCTTCAAACCCCAGGTCTTCCTGCACCGCATTATTAGCAAGAGCCTCGACAACACGGTTGCGTGCAGCTGTCGCTTGACTTGTGAGCCTGTCCACATTGATCATTTCATTATTAATCGGGGGGCATAGGTTATAGGTGCTGTCACATAAATCTGATATTAGGGTGGAGAGTTCCTTGAGGCTTGCGATGTTTTGCAGTTTTCCGGAGGCAAACCACTTAACAGAGCCAAGACCTGGAGAAAAGGTCTCCATTAGGTATTTCGACAATGCTTCCGTTGCTTGTGCCGCCCTATGTCGGGCTTCTTTGCGGGCTACACCGTCGCGCTCAAGCTGAGGGGCATTGCACACGGTGCTGGTTGCTGAGGCTTCAAAGAGGAGGTCACGCACCTGTTCAAGGCAAGGGGCATA
This sequence comes from uncultured Bacteroidales bacterium, assembly GCA_964461045.1. Classification (GTDB taxonomy): domain Bacteria; phylum Bacteroidota; class Bacteroidia; order Bacteroidales; family UBA12077; genus JAGXLC01. The sequence continues at coordinate 23,496 of CAYWSJ010000010.1, forward strand.
GCCTACCACCACCGGATCGCCTTCTTTTGCGATGTCGGTGATGCCTTTAGGGGTTTTCTGCCTGCCGACAATCAACCAGAGGGTCCCGTCTCCCTTTCCTGGCTCATGCGGTCTTTGCATTAGCACTGCTATATCGTCTTCTGTAGCCCACCTTGTCCGGAATTCGCGGAGTGTGCCTTTCTGAACGGAATGTCGGGAGGCTATTAAGTTGGGACGATGCGCAACCTCCTCCAGCATTTCAGATATTGACCGCAGCGCCACACGGCCCCGTGCCTGAGTGACCTCAAAATCTATGTCAAAATCACTTCCCTCCCAGAGCCGATACTCATTAGCATAACGGCGATACAAGAGTATGCCTTTTTCCGTGAGCTCCAAGAGAGCCTTTTTTGTGTCTTTTTTAGTCTTGTAAAAAGACGTAGCCAAGGCAGCATGAATTATTTCATCTGAGGCGGTCAGCCATGGCATTGTGGAAAGCAGATTTAGTACTCCCACCGTCTTAAGCACCCTGATTTTTTCCCAGTCTAGCGCACCATGTGAAGCAATTATTGATTGTATCTCGATCCATCTCTGATTTTCGGACCGGTCGGCATTATTCCGAAGCGCACCGGTTTGAGTGAAATAATCATATAACTTATCTACTCCCAGCGTGGGTAAGCGCCTGTCCTGACTTGTATCCAGGTTCCGCAGGCAATTGGAGAAGGCATGAGCTTCGCCACTTGATAGAAAGGAGAATAGAGTCCGATCATTTTGGCCAAATCGACGCGTCATTTCACCTAAAAGGTACACAGATAGGGGGTGAAATGGATATAGAGATTTAATAGCTTCTGGATTAAGAGCGCCGAGGCCGTTAAGCCTTATTCCGGACATGGCGTCGGCCATACCTTGTGCCCAATGATTCAAAACTTCTTCGTGCTCTTCATCCGGCGGGTTTACAGATAAGGCATCGCGTATGAGGTTGAAACTTCGAATAGGAGGTTCAACGTAAGGATAATCCTCGAAGCGTCCTTGGATTTTTTGCCACTCCTCCCTCTGCACTTGGCTCAGGGCGCCGGCATAGGTTTGAAAGGCTTGGTGCAGGCATACCCAAAGAAAGGTAAATTCGCTTTCGGCCAAAGCCTGAAGAATGAATATGTCTCCTTGATCGGAATGATGGGCCTGGAACTCTAAATTTTTGCCAAACTCATCTACCACGATGAAAACGGGTTTTCCGGTGATAACGGTTAAATCCTTATAAGCCTTGACAACTTCTCGAGTGTTGGGCCAGTCCTGTGAAGAGACCTGCTCAATTCGGTTTAAAAGCTCTTTCCATTTTTTATTTCGGCCCCAACCATGTACTTCTTTCACGGAGTGGGCAAGGCCTCTAGCAAGTGTGCTGTTCAGGGATTCATATTGGGATACGGCCCTCACGCCGATTACCGGAGGTTTGGACTTCTCTTCCGGGATTAGTTTTTTGAGGCGCTCAGCCAGTTCTGCATCTGCCTGTTTAATTTTTTCATAGCAAGTCCTGCGTTCTTCCTTAACGCCGATAGACAGAGCCATGAGGAAGTTGCAAAAAGCACTTTTCCCTGTTCCGTATGGGCCGGTAAGTGACCATGCATTGGTTCGCTCGCCTTCAAGAGCATCGGCAAGACGTCTCAAAACGTCGCATGCAACTGGAGTGACTTGAAACCGCTCCAGTAAATTTTTATCTCGAGCATCCCGCTCAAGGTTGACCGATCGGGCTACCCTTCGATCAACGTTTATCCATTCTGAAAGTGCTATACGCTTCATTAGGCTCCTTCGTAATAACGGGATAGGCAAGTTTGAGCGAGTTCTTCAGGAGAACCAGCAAACTGTATTTGTCTAATACCGTTAACATACGTGAATGATACGTCGTCAAGAGCGCGGCAGACTCTGTCGAGTCGGTGTCCGCAATCCGATTCCGAAAGGCGGAAGGCTAAACCCGGGGAATTTGGGGCGAAGGCGATGTCTTGCAAAGACAGGCTTTGCTGCTCAGAAAACCATTGGGCGGCAAAGTCAAAGACAGCTGACATAAATATCCAGTCGGATAGGGTCTGTTTGGCATCCGTCGCAAAACAATACCGTTCCTTCTCCTTTTGTTCCAATGCGGGTTTAATTAAGCCAAGGTCGGTAAATGGACATCGGATTTCCAGATGCTGACTTGTTTCTGAAGCATACATTCGGATAATGCAGGATGCATCTCGTTTAACGGAGCCTTTGGCGATGTTTTTGAGCTTGTCAGTTTGAGCCGCCTTTTCATTGATTGCCGCCGAAAGCTCCTTAATTGTAAAGTTTGGAAGGGTAATATAGCTGAAAGCTACATTCCAGCAAACCGCTCGAAAGGGAGGCTTAAAAATTTGCCAGTGAAGAAGCCACAAACTTGTGGGATCCTCCAGGTATGGGTCCCAACCAGTTTTGTTATCGAGCAGTTTGCGTCCAAACTCGGTTGGACGGAGGCAGCCGGGTTCGCCATCCTTTTCCAAAAGCCGAAACAGGGTGCACCAGTAACGGATAGAGCGAACCATGTTTTTTCCCACTCCAAGCTGTTCGATTGCGTCTTCGTCATTGAATACGTGCGGATTTTCGAGACACCGATCATACCCTTTCTTCAACCAGCCGTATCTAGGTGTAAAGGTTTCATGCCTTCCACTGGACCCCTCAGCTAAGGCTTTTGCAAAAGTTAATGAATCTGCTGCCATTCTTGATAATTCCTGAAATTGTAGCGTGTAGCGGGTTTTTCTTATTAACACTTGCGGTCAAAGGTTAACTAGAAATGCGAAATGGATTTATAACAAAAAATGAAGGAGATGAAAACGGATTTCCTAAAATCCTTAAAAATTTTAAAATAAAAATATAAATTATTTCAGAAATTTGTGCGTAAAATGGCTGCAGAAGAATTAATCTCTGATTCGGAAGTTTAATTAACATTTCCAGTCCGATACTATCAATCACAAATTGGTTTTTTGAATTTTGCCCCCTGATTCTGCTTCTATTCCTAAGAAAGGAAACTCCGTTTAACCGTAAGGAAGAAACCCATCATGACGCTTAAATTGGCTACCCAGGACAAGGCCCTGATTGATTTTATTGGTTTGTACAAGATGGCAACCGTTTCTCAACTCGCCGTTTTGAGCAACAGGAGTTCTCAGGTCATCCGCAGACGGAGCAGGGCATTAAAGGATAGGGGACTGATCTCATTTACGCAAAGAATCTATGGAAATAAACGCGGCCGGCCGGAGGCGGTAATTGTTTTAACAAAGGAAGGGAAGCGTTTGTTTTTTGAGCAACAGGGCATTTGTTTGAAAGATAAAAACTTTGAATCAAACACCATTGATTTTGGTCCCATAGAGCATGAGCTGCTGGTAAACTGGTTTTTGATTCATCTCAAACAGCTCGAAAAGGAGCGGTCGGAGATGGGTGTTGACTGGGTTACATTGAATTCTTCAATTTTTAAAAAGGCCGCGGATCAGCATTCAGTTAACATTAAAGAGCGCATGACAAAAAAAGACGGATCGAGCAAGGATATTGAGTTTATACCGGATGCCGTGTTTGCGATCAAACACATGGAATTGAAAAAATCATTATTGTTTTTTCTGGAAGTGGATAGGGGAACGGAAAACATTGCCAGTCCAGATCGGAGCTCAAATGATATTCGGCAAAAGATAAACAATTACCAACTGCTTTTTCATTCCGGCAGGTATAAGCGTTATGAAAAAATATTCGATGATAAATTCAACGGCTTTCGGTTATTGCTATTAGCGCACACGGAGACGCGGTTAACCAGTTTGTGCCGTCTTGTTCAGGAAATGCCGCCATCTGATTTTATTTGGGCCACACATCAGGAGCAGATGTTTTCAGACGGGCTTTTCCATAATATATGGTATCGCGGCGGGAAAAAAGATGATGCCCCCCAGTCGATTCTGGGCAACAAATTGGCATGCCGGATCACACTGAAAGACAAGATGTGATTTAATAGGGTGTAACATAATTCATCGGGAGCTATAACAAAAAGGTAATTAAAATAGGGCAGGTTGTTTTGGGTGTCGAATTTTTATTATATGATCTCAGAGAGTTATTCTGATTTAGGCATATGGCTGGTGTAACAAAAAACCGGATCATTAAAAGGATTTTTGATCATTTATATTACATTTCGAATTAATATTTTTGTTTTTATAACAGTAAGTTAAAAAATGTATCAAAATCCGACTAAATAATGAAAAATATACAAATCGCCTCTCGCATATGAACTCCAGAGAAAAGACAAAGACTAATATGGCCTTTTGCGGAAATAGCTGCGGGGTCCGAAGTTTTTGGTATAAGATGTTTTATTCTGCTTTGCCCAGTAAGGTTTTGACATCAGGTTTCGATATCTCTGGATGGTATTCCTTTCCAACTCCCGCATAATATATCCCTGCCAATCTTCCGAGAACATCCATGGGTAAACGGAGACGACATCCATCCCGGTTTTTGAATAAACTGATTGCTTGTGTTTGATGCCGCGGTCGTAATTTTTATCTCCGGCCAACCCATAATACTCAATATAAGATTTAAATTCCAGCAGATAAAAATCCGGATACCAGATTCGGGGTTTGAGATACTCTTTAGAGATCATCACGGCAGGTTCATATTGAAATTGAATCGAATTCTTGTCGAGAAACTTGGCAATCTTCCGCTCCCCTTCGGATTTAAATCCAGGTTTGTTTTCACCTCTAATGCGATCTTCCAGGTTGTTTGCCATCACCATTCACGGAGATTCCCAGGTGAAGATATATTTAAATCTTTTGGATCATTACGCGAAAGTGGTGAGAAACAATTATATAATTGCACATCAGCACATTTTATCAATTGCGCGTTTCAGCAAAATTATGCGGTGACCATTAATGATAACAATTGCGATTTCAAATCAAAAAGGCGGTGTGGGAAAGACCACACTTGCCTTTAATCTGGCGCATGTTCTGGCTGACCGATATCAATACAACGTACTGGCAATTGATAATGATCCCCAGGGGAACCTAACATCATCGTTTATCCAAGATCCTGAATCAATGACCGGCAAAGTCTTGGATGCACACGAAGGCAGATCCGTGACACCTGAAAAAATATCAGACAATTTAAGTCTGCTCGGCGCTAATACTGATTTGGCACCGGTTGCGGAGCGGGACTTCCAGGTCATTTTCAGATTAAAAGAAGCGATTTCGCTGCTGCAAACCGCCTCCCACTCGCATCCGCATGATTATGTAATCATCGATTGTCTCCCCGCTTTTGGGCATTTGCAATTGGCTGCATTAACAGCTGCTGATTTGGTGTTGATTCCTGTCAAACCAGCCCCATATGCCTTGTCAGGTATCAAGGACCTATTTGACACCATTCATAAGACACAGAAATTTATTAATCCAGCGCTTCAGGTGCTTGGTATCGTCATCAATCAAATAGATGGTCGGGATCTGGTAATGGAAAGAGAAATGGAAGAAGTTCTGCGGGAAACATACAAGAAACTCGTTTTCAAGAAAAAGCTGTCCAAACGGATTCATATGGAGGAGAGCCCGACATTTCAAAAAGCCATCACCGCCTATAAGCCAAAAAGTGAAGCAGCAAAAGAATTTATGGCACTTGCCAAAGAAGTTCATAAAAGGATTGGTCAGATGACAAGAACGAAAAATAAGCGGGTGAAATAGGGAAATGCCAAAAGAAAAAAAGAAAAAGGGAAAATTTAAATCCATGGGCGCAAATATTTTAAAACCAAGGGCCCAAAGCTGCAAATCCGCCTTTGCACAAAACCCCAAATCCATAAAATCTTATTCTGATCGCGATTTGAATCCCTTCGATAAGAATAAACCCTTCAACAAATCTGAACATGCCGATGAAGTTGTGCGCATTCATGTTCACATCCGTAAGGATTTAGCAGATAAGCTATTTAAAGCCGTGTACATAAACAAACTGAGTCGAGATAAGGAAATAAGGGCAACTCAACGGTTAATTATTGAAAGGGCGCTTGAATCATACTTTGATAAAAAAAATGAATTATAAAGCGGGAAAATGAAGATAGTTCACCATATGCCGCCGTCGCTTCAGATTAGTGATGGACAAGCTGTTGATGACGTTCAATTTGGATTAATTAAGCGCAGGCTCCGGCAGTATCTCAATCAATCAAGCCAAGAAACCATAGATTTTAGAATATTGGGGCACATGCTCTTGATGCAAAGCAAGGCATTATCAAGTTTGGTCGACAAAGAACTGCTATTGCCGATTTCAAAATGGATGACCGATAAAAGATGGTCCCAGCGATTACAAAATATTGGCGGGTCTATATATAACTGGACCTTATACAAGCAAAAACAACGTCGGCGAGCCAAGCAGCAGAACTACCTCGCTGCAGGCCGGTTGAAGCTTTTTCGCCGCGAGTTTCTGAAGCAACAGAATTCTAAAAAAGAAGCGTCTTCGCTTAGCAAGTCCGCCGCTGCAAAAAGAGAATTTAATAACACATCGATGCCAAGCGATTTTATGTGTTCTATTGTTTCCTGCTTTTCCCCATTGGCGCATCATCAGCGGTGTGTGGAGCAGTTATTTGATCGGGCGAGGTCGCTTAAAATTTCGGACTTGCTGCCCTGGAAAGTATTTATAGTATCTGAGTTGAACGAAGATGCTCCCCAAAAATTGGATGAATTGCAGTGCTATTATCCAGAAGATAGGAGGACTGAAAAAGTTTTAAAATTGATGCATTTGCTGGAGCTGGACAAACAAGGGCAGGTGCTTTTATGTCAGGATAAGGCTTTCGGCGACATTTGGATTCAATCCCGGTCAATGGATGTTGATACCTGCATCACGATAACAGATCAAAAGGGCACAAATTTTTCATTTGATTGGGCTGATCTCACTCCCAATCAACAGGCTAAGATCATCAATGACTCAAAAGAGAGCCGAATCATTTGTAAGCAGGGGGAGCGAGGTTGAGGAATCTTCATTCATTTACTGAACGGCATGTCCGGTTTCTTACGGCAATCCGGGATAAAGTAAACGCAATCGATGATCCGGATGCCGATATCATCCACCATGAATTTTACCAGTTTCATGTTCAGCAGACCCGGGAGTTCGGGAAAATCCCGAAAATTCGATTCAAGCCACATTCCTGTCAGGTAAAAGCCGAATTGATAGGAAATGCCGGATTTCATGATGAAGCCAGGGAAAAGGTCCTCGTAATGTTACGTCAGAAATATGGGATTGCGACAGCCAGAAATAAAGAATCACGGCTGTTTGAGGCGGAATGGAATAATATCATGCTGAAGCTAAAAAAAGCGACGTTTACTGTGGCGTTGATTAATCAGTTTTTCTCCAGGGGCGACCAATGGGTTTCTGAGCCGATTCGTTTGATGCAGAATATTGTATTGGAGGAATTTTCAACACTCACATCATCAAACAAAAAACCGGTTTTGAAGCATGACGCTCTGCGAAGCCCTGAAAAGCCCAAAATTAACGAAATTAAGCCCTATGATCAGCAATTGGCGGAGTTGGACTGAAGCATTGAGATTACAAAAAGTTTTTATGTAAAACGCAAATGAATCGCTTGCCGACGAGAGCCTTACGAACCCCTTTAAATTAAGTCATGAATTCCCATTGATGAGCACCAAATGATAAGTTTCCCCGGTTTTTGGAAAAAACCGATTAAAGCGAAAATGCCAGGACAGATTTGGACATTATTTTAATTTCGATGGCGGAAAGAAACAGGTGATTTTGCATGAAAAGGCCTTCCAAAACAATTATTTCCACAAAGGTCGAGGCAAATAAGGATAAAATATACCGATGCAGTGACGTATATGACCTTGCGGGACTGGTATTTCCGCACAAGAATGCAGTTGATTTGCGGGCCGGGTTTATTTTGATTTTTCTCGCCATCAAATATGCAGAAGGCAGCAGGATCAGCATGATTGAGTTGGAGAATTTTCGGCGGGCAAAGGCAAAAGAAATAAGCTGTAAAAGCCTTTGGAAGGTAAGGGCGACAATGGTACGGCTTGGATTGATTACGAAGCGGGACGGCCTGTGGCAATTTTCAACTAAATTTTCAAAGGCCATGGCCAATCTTTCGGAGAAGGCTGCATCGCTCATGAAGTTTGATGACGATAGGCAGCAAAAGGAAAAAGAATGGTTTTTATTGGATTGTGCCCTTGGGAAGAAAAATTAGCGAGCATTGGAGTTGGTGGGAAAATGTCCGATGGAGATATGATTGTAAAAGTTAATGTGTTGCCAATCATTTGAATTTCAGTACTCAAAAAGGACAACGTTTATAAATCTCTATTAAATAGGCTTTTATAACATTTTAATAGATAAACATCTGCAATAATAATGATTTATTATTCATAAAGAGTTCCATCGGAAAGTTCCCCACCCACCCGCCCACAAGTGTCGCTGCCATTTAGTTGTAACAAAGATTTATAAATAAGCCTTTCCTCTGAAAGAATTCGCTGGAAATGTCCGGTAAAGAAAATGTCTGAAGGAAAGTCTGGAAAAAAAGATTACACGGAGGCCCTTATTGAATCCCTCTATTCTAATCGGAAAAGCAGATCGCTGATAATAAACCCGGACTATTTGGATGATGAAAGGTTGCCGGGTGAAGAGAGGACCATTGTTTTGAAAGAAATTTTTAATCGGAATATCCGGGAGAAGCAGCTTTCAAAGATCATTTCACATTTATCGCCGATGTTGGATGGAGACCATCCGTCATCGGCACTTATTTATGGCCCTACAGGATCCGGGAAAACAGTGAGCTTAATTCATCTGCTTTCTACATTTGAAAAGGTGGCATCACGAAGGGGCATTATTTTTCAATATCATTACATCGATTTAACATCGCCCAAGACCTATTTTGGGGCATTAAACGAAGTCGCCATGTCGTTGGACAATGCCAACAAAAAATATCGTAAAGGTATTCCGATCGAGTATATGCAGAATAAGATTATTTCCGCTATACGTGGTTATAAAGGTTTCTTGTGTCTTCTCATTGACGAGGCCGACAATATATTGCCCAATCCGGACGCATTTTTAACTTATTTGGGAAAGACTCTGCCCAGGAAGGTGGACTGCAGGTTGATTCTCATATTTTTGACCAACCGCTTGGACTGGGAAAAAATACTGGATCCGCGAATCCTGAGTTTTCTAAAAAAAACAGATATCATATTCGAGCCCTATGATGCGGTGGATCTGTTGGAAATTTTGAAACTCAGATCAGAAAAGGCGCTTCGAAAAGATAAAGTTGATTTGGCGGCACTTAAAAAAATTGCCGCCTATTCGTCGAAAGAAACAGGGGATGCCCGAAAAGCCGTTGAATTGCTGGCAAAGTCGGTCAGCGTGGCTGAAGAAACATCCGGTTGTCTGGGCATTGATGAAGTTGATATCGCTGAACATCGCCTTGAAGTGGACAAGTCAACCGAATTAATCAACGCGCTTGCTACCCAGCAAAAAATGGCGCTTCAATCATGCTATATGCTTTTTAATCGGCAAATCACAAAAGTCACCACCGGCCAGGCTTATGAAGTCTATAAAGGCCTATGTGATGATCAAAGGCACAGACCGTTATCGCAAAGACGCTTTTCAGACATGATCAGTTTTTTGGATCTCTATGGGTTGATCAATGCCAGGGTCGTATCCATGGGGCGTTATGGAAAGACAAGAGAGATCATGGGCGCTTTGCCTGCCCCGATTATTGAAAAGTTGCTATAAGCATCATTTCAGCAAAATCACAAATGCATATTTGATCATTTGCACAATTCAATCCCGGAAAGGCTTCCCTGTGCAATTTCCTTGGTGCCACGGAGGAAATTGCCTCTGGAGGTGTAAGCATGATTTCGGGCAAGAAACGTGAAAACAATGAAAGTTCAAATGAAAATCATAAGCGATACGATGTTGAAAGGCTTGAGGAGTTTTTGATGGATGCAATTGAACTGTCGGAAATGCAAGAACAAGACGAGCCGGAAATAATATTTGTTGATGATGATCCTTTGATTATTTGAAGGATAAAAAAATGAGGTGTAAAAAAATGGACAATTGGAAAACCATCGAACCAAGCGTTTGGAAGCCCGGAAAATCCGGTGATAATATCATCGGTGTTCTTGTAAACAAGGAGCCTAAAGACGAAGACTCAGGTATGAGCGCCAAATATTATATCGAAAATGAGCAAGGCACTTTCTTTGCGTGGGGTTCGGCAATTCTTGATGATCGTATGCAATATGTCAAAATCGGTCAAAAAATCCGCATTACATTTGAAGGAAAAACAAAGAACAAGCGTGGTCAGGATGTCAACCTGTTTCGCGTTGAAGTCTCAGAAAAACAGCCATTGCAACATATAAATATTGAACCTGCAGAAGATCAAAGCAATCAGGCGCCTGTTTCATTGGAAAGCATCGAAGATAGTTTCGGAAACTAATTTGGCTGACAAGTAACTGCCGTTGATGTCTTTATAAATTTCTATTTGATTTTTTTTCTTGCTTCAGATTACCGGTCGCGAACAATACTCATCACTTATCCTAAATCTTTCGATTCGGCACACGTGCCGAACACGAAAAATTTATGGAGTGATTCGCCCGCGTCCACTCCCTTGAATCCCCGATTTGATGTTTAAGCCTCCTTGGTTTGGTTCCGGTTAGAAACCAAGGAGGTGTTTTCGATGATACAAGAACAGAAAAATGAAACATATGATCAATTTGTGAATATAGAAGGTTTGAAGCCAATAAGCCGGTTTGATGAAATATATCCAGATGACGAGGAAGAATATCAAGCCTATTGGGATTTTATACACTGGTCAATGATGCGTGAGCATGCCATTTTGTTGATAATTCCTAAGTCCGAGAATCAAAATGAGTTTTGGCAAAGCAATATAGATGAATTTGGAACTGATACTTCAGCCTTCAATACAATCGATTATCAGAGAGATCATCGTGATGGATTCGATAAATATCAGTATCGCTGCAAGAAAATCTTCGAAAAGGTCAAGGACCTGGCGCTTCTTTATAGCTGCCTCACCACTGAAGATGGCAAGCAAAATATATTCAATAGATATGTAAGCCTGGTTGAAAACGAATTCAGCGATCCAGCAAAATCAATGCTGCAAACCTACAAGAACAATCCGCATATCAAAAATAAAGACAAGGTGGTTGAAAGGATCAAGGAGTTAAACCGCAGGATCAGAAAATGCAAGCAAATCTGGCAAAAATATATGCAGATGGAATGAGGTGAGCAATGGCCGTTGGCCTTGCTAAAGTCAGATGAATTATGAAAATCAAGATGTGATCTTACGGACATTATCAGATTTTATTTGGTTTATAAGCCATGAATTCGCTCAGCCTCATTCTGTAGAGGATGTTCACACTTTGATGCCAAATCTCTTACTCCTATGCAGGCAGGCATATATAAACATGCGAGCGTTTTGACGAATTCCTTGCTGAACATGCAGACTATTTCGGTTCGTGGGCAATTCACAACATCGTTTATGTCGGCTAACACCAGTGTCCAGCTACCCGCCTTTGAACCGGGGTGCCGGCGAAGCCGGCTTGAAGGGACCCCGCTGTTGCGGTTCAGCTGCAACGGTTCGTTAGCCATTAAGTTCTGGTATTAATTCTTTAACTGGCTCTGGTATTGTTTTTGGTGGAAATGATTTCAGCAATTGCACAATAGCTTCTAACTTTGCTTGATCGGAAATAAATTTATAATGCATCGCCATACTTATTAATGCAGGAGCCGTATATTGAAAATTTTGCCTGTCAGATTGTATAGCATAAGTAATAAACGCTGAGTTAGGTTTTGAGCCATCAGGGTATGTTTTGTGAAACCAGTAAAAATATGGAATACCCAACTGAGCATGTGTGATTGTACTTCTTGCAATATTAACTCCGTAGCGTAGTTGATCCTTTATGACCTTTAACTTGTCCGTGTCAGAAATATCATTGATAGTTGCTCGAACGATAGGGTGTCCAAGATCAACATTAAAATGGTATTTCCCAGGAATGGTTGATAATTCATGCTCTTCTTGCCTGGGACGCGAAACATCATCTGTAAATTCCGGGTCTATTCTTGGAATTAATGACATGCTTCCGCATGGTTTACCTTCAAAATACAAAAACCAGACAGGTAATGTTGAATATACTCTTACTTCTTGATTGTCTTTATCAATTAAAGCTAATAGAAGCGGCAATTCTTGCCTGTATAGCCATGAAAGATGTGGAAGTGATTCATTTGGGTTGTCAGTTGGATGAAGCTCAATGTTGGGACTACTCAACGATTTCACGCTAACCAGAAATTGATTGTTGAAAGTTAAATTACCTGTTTCCTGATCGGCAATACTACAAACCAAGTCAAAACCAATATCTTCTTGTCTGGGGACAGGAGTAACGAGTCCGATTGCTGAAAAAAAATAGGTAGCTAAATATTCGCTACGATCTCCTTGGCGAAAATTGAATAAACGGGTTCCAGACATTGTTCCTCCTTATTCTTGGCTAACAACCTGCTCATCTGCTGGTGAGAATCGGCAGCGGAACAGCGGTCAGCGTGAAGCAGGAAAGTATGCTCTATTCTTCATCTGGAGGTTGAGGAGGATTTGAAGGGTTATCTCCTTGCCCCGTGGGGGCATAGCCACTTTCAGGTTCCGGCGCACCTGGTGTATCAACCTGAGGTTGATATCCTTTTCCTTGATCTTGATTAGGTTGGTAACCTTCTCTCAATGGTTTTTTACCGTCATTCATTTTTTCCCTCCTGGTATTGAAATAATTCAACGTGGGAAATTTCGTTTGCCATAACTATGACGCCTGCACTTCGTTTTTTGGGGCGTTCGAATCCCAATTTTTCATTTAAAATCCAAGATTCTTCTAAATATATTTGTTCTTCTGCCGGCGAACTTGAGGCAAAAGAATAGCCTGCATATCTTCCAGCAATTTTGGTCCCGTCATTTAAAATGATCTTTACCCAATATGGTTTTCTTTGGGAAAAAACAAAATCCCATGGCTTTTGAGTTGGATGGGGAGCAAATTTTTGAAATATTTTGCTTGTTCTTAGAAACTGCCAGAGCAAAACCCATGCTACTGGAGCAACAAATAAGACAGACAAATAAAAAATTGAATAAAGATTTGGATGGTTAGAGGAAAGATCGCTTTTTTCAACGAGTTGGATAGGCCAAAAAAGCAAGGCATAATTTATGCAACTATAAGCTACAGCATCAATTAACTGTTTGGAGGTATCTTTGGGTGTTCCAGGACAAACTAGTTCGTAGACTTTAATCGAAATAAAGCCTGGTATCACAAAGGCGATAAAAATAATAAGTTTGTCAGCTTCCCAAATATCCATTATTTAGTCTGAAATTTAATACTCTCCCAAACAAGCATAAAGGTGCTAATAGCTGGAAAATTTTCCATCATATGGCCTTATATCATGTAAATTTTTCCATATACAAAGATGTTGAGTGAATAAAAGCGGAACATTTCCTGTTTATTTTCCCACCTATTAAAATTATTCGGCAATAGCATGGAAAATATTTCAAGTTGACCTGAAAATGAATCTTTGATTATTTTCCGTTTCGCGCATGCCCCTTCTTACCAAAAAGTCGTATGGAAATCAAATATTTGGATTTTTTGAGCGGTAGGTGCCTTTGTGATCTTTTGAAAATCTTTTTGGGCTTTCAGCCTGGTAAACGGTGATACAGCCTTGTTTGACAATATTGTGGAATTTTTCATGGGCGAGCACTACCGATAACTATCTCAATTTTTTTTCCAGCGATATCTGATTTACCACTAAAAAGTGGGAAATATATTCTGTAATACCGAAATTTTTAAATACATCGATATATTACTATCCGATAGGGGTAAACATGATGGACCAAGAAGACGCCTATCGGTATACAAACTATATAAAGCAGATACACGGCTCGAAACTAAAAATATTGCCGCCGGCAATATCCCCCATTAATGATATACCCTCGCCAAATAGCTCACAGGCCTTAGCCGCCTCGTTTATGGAATCCGCCAATAATTCCTATGCCGGGATTGAAGGTTTTTTGGAACAGAAAAAGGAATTATCCGCGGATAATGTCAATCTCATTCTTGGCGAGCTATCTTACCGGGGATGCATAAAGACTTATAATTTGAAAATGCTTTACGAGGATCTGATGCAAATCAATAACTGGCGGATGGAAAGGCCATTTCCGGACTGTTACAGCAGGGACAGGATATGGTCGGATCTGAATCGGTCCGAGCTGCAAATAAGAGAGCAAATTCGGCGTGAGCTTAAAGATGCCGCTCGTGATGCAGCGTTTCCTCAAAAGGATTTGCGGGAATCGTTAATTGATTTTAAAAGTCAGGCCCAAAAGAATCAATTGTTACAAAGCGGCCTGGAGACGGAGCTGGAAAGCACCGCTTCAACTCAAACGGGTGGTACATATTCAAGAAGACTCATCTATTAAGCCCAAGAGATGGCTGTCGTCGACCGCCATAAATGCCTACCTAAAATGCCCCAGAAAATTTTTTTACAGTAAAATAAAGAAGCTCAAACAGAAACCAAGCATTTATTTAATCAGAGGAATAGCGGTGCACGCAGCTATTGAAAAATTTTATAAATACAAAATTCATCGATGTGCCAATATGGAATATTCCGCGCTTAGACGAATTGTCATTGATCTATTGAAGGATGAGTGGCTGGAGCAAAAAGAAAGCCTTGTGGCACTAAAATTAAAACAAGATGAAATCGCGCTGTATTTTAATGAAAGCTGCCAAATGATCTTAAACTTTCTGCACGATTTTTTGAAAGAGGGCGGATTTGAAAAACCAACCCCTGTTATTGAGAAAACCTTATTTTCAAAAAAATATATGCTCCTTGGAAAAATCGACGCCATTCACAGAAACAAAGCCGTACCTCTGTTGGTTGATTTCAAAACCAGCAAGTCCATGGAAATGATCGACGATTACAAGCGCCAACTGGCGATTTATGCCTTATTGTATAAAGATCGGTTTGGCGAAGCACCTCTCACCGGGATTCATTTTCTAAAGTTCAAGGAAGGCCTCAAGCAATATAGAATTTCAGAACAATTCCTAAACCATACAAAACACCTTGTTTTGGATATCCACAAAAAAACCCAGTCAGAAGACCAAGCGGATTATCCGTGTGTCTGTGGATGGTGTGACAACAATTTCGATACGGCAACCCAATAAAATGATTCCGATCGATGAAAAATTAAAAATGCTTCAGCCTGTTATAGGCAGTGCAAAAGCGAATAAACTAAAGTTGATCTATTCCTTTGAAGACGATTATCGCCGGAAAAAGGAAATAGAAAACCACATAGACCTGTTGATTGCACAGCATGTCAAATCTGAAGTTAATGACCAAATTGTTTTACCGCCGCCACCTAAAGATTTAAGCAGCGGCCACATCCATATCGGGGATATCGAATATGCAAGCAAAAGATTACACCCATTCTATCTGGATTTTAAAGATCTCAATCGCCACATGGGCGTGTTTGGATCTACTGGTAGCGGAAAAACCACTTTCACCATCAATCTGATCAGGCAGTTGTATAAAAATGGCATACCGTTTTTGATTTTTGATTGGGAAAAAAGTTATCGGGGGCTTATCCGCGAATTTTCAGATGTTCAAGTCTTTACTGTGGGCAGTGATATTAATCCATTTTTTCTCAACTTTTTAACTGTGCCCCCGGGCATCAATTTCGATGAATACATCAAATCCATTATTGCCATTATTTCAGAAGACTATATCGGCGGTATTGGTGCCGATACAATGCTGCTCAATTACATGGAAATGGCTTATCAGGAAACCGGACATCCATGCTTTGAAGATTTAAAAGAGATCGTATTAAGAGAGATCAATAAAGATAAGGGTAGTCGCGGAAGGTTGGCAGGGCGAGCCGGATTATGGAAAGAAAGCGTATCAAGGCAAATCACATTTATGTCCAAAGGCGCTGCTGGCGCTGTTATTAATTCAACGAATCATTATCCGATTCATGGGCTTTTCAATAAACCGATTGTTCTGGAGTTTGGCAATCTCAAAAGTCCTTACGACAGAAAATTTTTTATCCATGTCATATTAAACTGGCTGTCCATTTATACCCAAAGCCAGGGAATCTTTTCTGAAACATTGAAACAGGTCCTGATTTTTGAAGAGTTCCATAATATTGCCATGCAGGGCAAGGCGGATAACATGATTTCAACTCTTTTCAGGGAATCCCGGAAATACGGTATCGGCTTGATAGCCATTGATCAGACCCCATCGGAGGTCCCCAATGCAATATTTGCCAACATGAATGCAAAGGTGTGCTTTGCGCTAAATACAAAAAGGGACATGACTGCCATGGCCAAAGCGATGAATCTTGATTTATACAAAGAAAAGTATTTGGGTATGCTTCAGAGCGGTCAGGCCATTGTCAATGTGAAACAGCGGTATCATGATTCTTTTCAAATCAAGGCGCCTTTTATTAAACCGCCGGAAAACATTTGGGATGAAGAGCTAAGGACAGCAATGCAAAAGTTCGCAGGCATCTCAAAAGAAAAACGGCCTGCTTATCCAAAATTAACGGTACCTCAATCCCCTCAACCTTTAGATACCTTCCCCCCATTGGCGCCGCTTGAAAAAGTTGTCTTAACAAACATTGTTGAAAGCCCCTTTGATGGGGTTGATCAAAGAACCAAAAAATTGGGATTCCATCCTTCGCAAATGGCTCAGATCCATGCATCCCTAATCCAGAAAGGCTTGATACAAACACTTTCAATTGATCGGAAAAAGCTTTTTGAATTAACCGATTCAGGTAAAGAATTGGCAAGAGAATTTAAGATTGAAGCGCCTTTGCAAAAATCAAAAGGCGGTTTGGCACATGAATACTGGGTTTGTCAGACAGTCCAATTCTTGAAAAAACTCGAGTTTCAGCCTGTCTGCGAAGTTAAAGGAATTGACATTGTTGATGAAAAAGCGGGCCTCGTCATTGAAATTGAAACCGGCAAATCCGACATTCAGAAAAACCTTGTGAAACTCAAGAATTCTCAAGTTTCAAATCAAATTATGCTGGCAACCAACAAAGCAACTGAAGTTCGAATTAAGAAGTTATCAGCAAATTATCCGTTCATCAGCATTTATTTAGTCACTGATTTTTTCAAACTCACCAAAGATCAGATCCTATCATCCCACCCATCATCCGCATTCACCAATTAATCATTCCATAACTTTATTACCAATCCCGTTCACCCAAAAAGTGAAATCGGCCGCGGACTGCAATACAGAGAAAGGCGCTGCCGCTCACTTATTAAAACCCAAAGACAGACAACGATCATAGCAAAAGGAGGCTGTCTACCAGCAGACCTGTCTTCGACGGGAGCCAGGTTTTTCTTAGCCAGCCGGCTATCCTTCTAACCTTTTTAAATAACAACATAATAGAGAAAGGAGGTGATTTTATGAAAAACGATTTTTTTGAAATGGAAGTAAAAAAAGCACAAAGAAAATTCAACCATGTCTTTGGCGGACTGACTGTGTGCGACTTAATGCTTAAACAAAAAATCATATTGGCGATTTGTTTTATGGGAAATTTGAGCCGGAAAATCAAAGACGCAAAAAATGCGGATGAAGCAAGAGCGCATATAAAGCGATTCGTGCGGGCCAGAGGCATCCTTAAAAACCTTTTTGATGAATTAGAAGAAGAAAAAAGGAGGCTAAATGTCAGAGCAATCAATTCTGCTAGAGGAGCCACAAGCCGGGAAAGATCTGTTGGCTGATAAAATCGATGTCTGCCAGAAATGTGGAAATACCTATCTAGGTTATCCATTTCCAAAAAGGCAGGCAGTATAATGATTTTGGCGATCGGTATTGTCCCTTTTGTGGTTTGCACAGGGAAATATTCTGCATCCCTGCAAATGAATAATTTTTATGCAAGTACTCATCAAGTCAAGCCAATAGAAAGGAGGTGATGAAAGGCAAACACAACGCATTGTCAATGAAGGATCAATAACAACATTTGATTAATGAATTTTTGAAAAGGCCGGATTCTATCCATTGGATCCGGCCTTTTCACGTTTGGAGGTTAAAAAAATGGTGAAACTGTATCGATATGACGCGCAAAAGGAACAGTGGATCTTTGCCGATTATGGCGTAAAGAGCAAAGAAAATGAATACGCTCTGCAAGGCTATATCGTTATTTATTCAAAAGGAGGTGGAAAACTATGTGGAACGAACCAAGCAAAGAAAGGTTAGATAAGATACCGAGGTTGTATGAGACGGAAGAAACACCGCTGGAAGAAAAGCAGATTTATCTTCATTTCTTCATCGGTGGTTGCGACTGGTACATCGCGGAGTATGACGGCGACGACCTGTTCTGGGGATTTGCTATACTCAACAATGATTTTGAGATGGCGGAATGGGGCTATATTTCATTTAGCGAACTCAAATCGCTGAAGCTATCAATCGGCATTGAGGTCGATTGCGAGCTCGAAAGCATTTGGACCGTGAAGCCAGCCAAGCAAATTGAAAAAATTCGAAAAGCCCAGCAATGGTCAATCCCGGCATGAGACCACATTAACAACAGAAAAGGAGAATGATTATGGCGTATACACCTGAAGTGACCGCACAACACAGTTGTGCTCTCCGGCGCATGGCGTGGGCATTAGATGTGCCCATGACCAAAGCCATGCAGATGGTATTTGATCACATGACTTCTGCAATGGACAAAAAAATTGTCTGCAAATCTTGCCGGGATTCACAAAACTGTCACCGATGTGCTTTTGCACATCCCCGCAAAACCACAAACCCGATCGATAAGCTCACCACCACACCCTATGTGTTTATTACGATTACTTCAGGCATCATCGACAAAGTGGTGTTTATCAAAAACCAAACCCTGGCCTTAAACCGGCTGTATCTGTATGCGCGGGACATGGATTGGGAAAAATGCGATGCAGCGGTCTATGGCCCTCAAGGCATGATTGCAAACGCCAAAATGCTAATCGAAGAAAGCGAGCCAACTCCACACGCTGCTTCCAGCTAAATACTCAACCCATCGCTATCCAAGACGGCCGCCAGGAAAATTCCGGCGGTTTTTTTTATTTTCCAAAAAACACAATAGGAGGAATATCATGAAGATTACCCAATATCTAAAAGCCGGCTATCCGGCCCTCTACATCACCACATTGGAGCCCCAGCGCGCCATGGACACCATCCGGCCTGACGGCTGGACCATCTGCGCCTGGGATTGTTTGCGCGGCATACGGGATGCCCATAGTGCCCAAGTGATCGAAGATATCAAAGATCCTCTGGGCGCACTGCAGTGGCTGGGCACAAAAACGGAAACGCTGCTTTTTGTCACAAACTTCCATCATTTCATGGGATCCGTCGAGATCCTCCAGGCCATCCAGAACAACATTCCCTTATGGAAGGCCACCGGTTCATGCCTGGCCCTGGTGGGCCCGCCCATGAACTTGCCGCCCGAGGTGGCCACGTACTTTACCCTGATTGATTTTCATCTGCCAGGCCGCTCGGCATTATTCAGGATTCAGCAGGAGCTTGCCCAAAGTGTCGGGGTGGATCCCTGCAATGAATCCGTAGACGCAGCTTTGGGACTTACCGAATTTGAAGCAGAAACTGCGTTTGCATTCAGCCTAGTCGCTGAAAAGCGGTTTTGTCCAGAGATTATCACCCAGCAGAAACGCCAGATGATTAAGCGCACAGGGTTAATGGAATTCTGGCCGCCCGTGCCCGTGGAATCCGTTGGGGGCCTTGATCAATTAAAGACCTACATCCATAACCGCAAAAAAGCATTTGACCCGGATAACACCGAGCTTCCCAATCCCAAGGCCATCCTTCTGGTGGGAATCCCCGGTACCGGAAAATCCCTTTCCTGCAAGGCAGCGGCCTCAATTCTGAACTGGCCCCTGATACGGCTGGATATCTCAGCGCTGAAAGGTTCGCTTGTGGGCGAGAGCGAGCGCCGGATCAGGCAGGCCACGGCCACCATTGATGCCTTTGGCAAAGCCGTTGTCTGGTTGGATGAGATTGAAAAGGCCTTTGCCGGCATCAAATCCTCCGGCCACACCGATGGCGGAGCTCTCTCCGGAATGTTTGGCCATTTTCTTACCTGGATGCAGGAGACCACAAGTCCGGTACTGGTTATGGCAACAGCCAACAATATCTCAGAGCTCCCGCCGGAGTTCATGCGCGCCGGCCGTTTTGACGCCATGTTTTTCGTGGATCTCCCAAGCTTGGCTGAGCGCAGGGAAATCACTGCAATCATGAACCAGCGCTATAAATCCGAGATACCAGAAGATTATGGAGAAAGACTCTCGGGGTGGACTGGCGCGGAAATTGAGCAGCTTGCCAAAGACTCCCTGTTTGACGGCTTGGCGACTGCGTTTGCCAACATCGTGCCGCTGTCTAAAACCATGAAGGAAGACATCACCCGGCTCCAGGACTGGGCTGCCGCCCGGGCCCGAAAAGCCAACACCCAGGATGAAACAACCACCCCTAAACCCATTCGGAGGATACACGATCATGTCACACCTGAGCAAAATTGAACTGCAAGTCACCGACATTGACACCTTGGCCCGCGCCTCCAGGCGCATGGGGTTTACCTTAAACCAGGGGCAGACGCAGTTTAAATGGTACGGCAAAGCCGCCCCTTGTGATCATGCCATTAAAATTCCCAACGCGGATTATGAAATCGGCGTGATCCGGAATGCCGGCCAGTTTGAACTAAACTGCGATTATTTTGACCGAAAGTTAACCCAGGCCATTGGCGAAAACGGCGGCCGCCTAAAACAGGCCTATGCCATTGAAAAGACCAAACAAGTGGCACGCCAAAAAGGCTACACCGCCATTGAGCGAGAGTCCAATCAAAACATCCAGCTCCGCATCACCATTCCCTAATCAAACCGGAGGTAACCCATGAAAGAAATCATCATTGAGATTACGCCAGAGGGCGAGATCCAAATCGAGACCCGGGGCTTTACCGGCAAAAGCTGCCTTGCTGAATCCCAATTCCTAAAAGATGTTTTGGGAAAGGAAACCGCCCGGCAGCTTACCCCGGCCTATTACAACAAGAACAACATCCACATCAAAAAGCACCTGCCCCTGTGTGGGTAGGTGGAAAGGAGATACTCATGCATACTTTGTTTGAAAAAGGCTGCCTGGTGCAGCTCTCGGCAAGTGTCTGGGGTGCTACCCGAAAGATCCAATCCTCGCATACCGCGAAAATGGGCGCTGCCCCGGAATGGTTGACCGCCAATAAAAAACTGGTCGACCCCGATGCCCTAAAACCCATCCGGAAGACTGTAAACGCCGCCCGATCCTACCTGGACCGGGTGAGCCTGCCGTTTCCCATTCCCACCATGGTGTTTGTCCCAAAAGAGATGATCACCACCATCGATGAAGAACTAAACCGATTCAAATCGAGTTTTTCTGAAAAGGTGGAAGACTTTCAGGCCGAGTACCATCAGCTCCGTGAGATGGCCAGGATTCATTTGGGTGCGCTTTTTAATGACACGGATTATCCGGCTGACATAAACAGTCGATTCTCCTTTGCCTGGCGGTTTGTCACACTGGATGTGCCCAATGGCAATACCCGGCTCCTGGCTCCGGAAGTCTATGAACGGGAGAAGGAAAAATTTATCCAGACCATGGAGGAAGCCCGGGAGATGGCGATTCAAGCCCTTCGCGAGGAGTTTGCCAATCTCGTGACCCGGATCACCAACCGGTTTGAAAAAGACTCTGCCGGCAAGCGGAAGATCTTTAAAAACGGCACGGTCAATAACTTCTATGAGTATTTTGAGACGTTCAAGCAGCGGAATATCTTCAATGACACGGCTCTCTCTGAACTTGTGGAACAGGCCCAAAGCCTTTTAAGCGGGCATTCCGCAGAATCCATCCGGTCAAATGAAATCCTCAAGGAAGATATCCGGTCCGGCATGGAAACCATCGAGCAGGGGCTTGAGGAGCTAATGGAACTTCCCCGGCGACGGATCCTCATGAACTGATCGCTTACGACCCATAAATCACAACCAAGCCTCCTGGTTTTAGGCCAGGGGGCTTTTTTAGTATGGAGGCCCAAATGACTCATCAAGAAAAAGCCCAATACAGGCCGGTGGAGGAGTTAAAGGCGGTGATAGCCAACTTAAACGGCCAGAAATATAAATTAGACTGCGGCCATCATATTACATTTGGCTACTTTCTGGGAAATGACATCACCATCTTAAATGGCAAAGAGCCCAGGATTATCTGCTCGGATTGTGGATCTTAAACATGCTAAAGGGTGGAAGCAGCTTCCACCCTTTGTCCCAAAATAGCCATTTCACACCGAAAACTTTATATACTTTGATCTTAACGAAATCAGTATGGCGCAGATCGACAATACCCATATAGAAAGATATGGCTTACGGGTCATTTCATCAGAGCCTCGGAGGAGCAGAAAACTTACCATGACCGATATTTGGCGGAGTAAATTTGAGGGTAACCGTATTATTTTGGATCCTTCTCTTTTTTCAGATTAGACAGATTTTTCTTATTCAGCTTTAAAAGAAACTTTTCAAATTCTTTCTGTTTTTCAAATATCTGCCTCATGCCGGATAATTCCTTATCGGCTTGCATCAAAAAAGCGAGTGCATCATTCGGATAATGGTTTTTGAGCCTCTGCATTGCAGCGCCAATCAGCTGATTAAATCGATCCGTAAACCAAATAATTTTGGCCTCATAACTTTCCAAAAAATCAATTATCTCAAGCATTTTTTTTTGATAAATGATTTCTTTTTTGATGGCTGCCTGCTGTTTCTGACTATTCGTTTTCTGTAAACGGTTTTTCAGTTCTGGAATATCTTTACGATGCATTGATTGATAGGCATTTAAATGTTTTTTAATGAGCCACAGGCTTTTTTTAAGGACTCCTTCATTTTTCGTGATCTGCTTCAGATACTGGGTTAGTTCGGACACATCCTCGTGGGATAGCGAGTTGCCCCTTTCCTTAATCGCTTCAATTATTTTTTTGAGACAAGCCTCTATATTCTCAATCGATTTGATTTCAATTTTTGTAAATCTTATTGTCTTTCCTTTCAGCATCTTTCCTTCTTTCTTGTCTTCATCTATTTCCCGATCAATTTCTTTATCCTCTATCGATGCTTTATCAAAATTTTGAAGTTCTTTGGCTGTTTGTGCAGGCGTCCGGCTTGAATGCCTAAAAAACGCAGCGATGACCTTGAATATCGAAACCAAAAAAAATAGGGCCAGTATCGTGTTTCCGAGGGGAAAGATATTATCCAGTGTATGCAGTATATTGGGGCTGATTGCCCACAATGATATATAGAAAAGCACAAAGCCAATCGCCAACGCATTGGCTAAATGCAATCCATAACCTCGCATCAGGCCGAAAATAATAAAAAAGACAGTGATAAGAATCAAGATTGCGCCGAATAAGCCAAAGCCTTCAAGGCTTAAATGGAGCCAGCCTTGATAAATGGAAAAATAGGTGCCCATTGCCAGAAGCAAAGCGACTGTTGTTATCAGAACCCTTAAATATCGGCTTTCTTCAAACCGTTTTCTGAGCGCAATGCCGGCAATCGCCCAGAATAAAAATAAAAAGAGGGTGAATATTATCCAGTCCGAGTACTGTGAGATAAAGGGCCCGATGTGAATCGTATCAAAGGGCTTAAGAATGTTGATTGTAGAGGGCATTCCAAAATGATGAATTTTGGCATTTAAATATTTTTCGGAAGCAATATAGGCAAGATGATTATTTGATTAAATGAACTAAATTTGAAAAAGGCCCTATAAAATTAAAAAATGCTTGACGTGCATATTGAATGATGCAAATATGCATTCATTCACATTTTTTTTATTAAATAATTCATTTTGAATTAATCATAATTTGATTTTTGGGGATACATATTATGGCATTGGATAGAAATTTATTGTCAAAGATTGCAGAGCTCAATGAGCAAGGATTTACACAGTATCAAATTGCTTCGAAGCTCAGTAAGTCGCAATCAACAATAAGCAGGCATTTAAAAATACTATCACGTAAGCGAACAAAAAGTTCATATAGTCAAGAAGCTGAGGAAAGGGATATAAAGCAAGCCGCAATAGAACTTTGTGAGCGTTATGATAGTCTTAAAGACGCTAAAGTATTCAAATTTAAAGAATTAGAAGAGCCGACGAGTTTAACCTATCATAAGGCCTTGGGAGACTGTGCCGCTGGGTATATTGATAGCAATGTTTTGGCAAATAATCAGAGGATTTTATTGGGGGGAGGTAAAACCGTATTTTGCACAGCCAATGCATTGATGGAGCGGAGGCTGGATGTGAATATTGAGCCCATAATGATGATAAGAGGGATGGGACTTGATGAAGGCAAGATCCCTCCGTGGGTTAACGCTATTTCGATGGCAACGAAATATTGGATACTTCAAAAATGGGAACAAGCTATTCCGCAATATCTCGATGAGATGGATGGTGAAGACTTAGCGCAAAAAATTTCTGAGATGAAAGAAAAGCCTTCTATCAAAGATGCCATTGAAAGAATAAGCGATCCCGACGTTGTTTTATTTAGCGCTGGACCATTACACAAACTATCAGCTTTATCGAAACTGGCTGAAAAAATAGGAATCGAGTATTACGAACTTGAAAAAAAGGGGGTTGTAGGCGCCATATGTCACACGCTTATTGATAAAGATGGTAATGCTTTTAAAGATAAAAATTTACATGAAATGACAATTACCATTCCCCTTGACCGCTTAAAGGAACTTTCCAAAGATAAAAAACGGCATATTGTTTTGATAGCCGGAGGCATTTTTAAATATGAAATTATTAAAACAGTTATAGACGCTGGATACTGTAATGTTCTCATAACCGATGACAGTACAGCGCAATGGTTAATTGACGAGAAAAACAAGTAATGTCAATAAGTTATATTTAGGGGAGATGGTTTTGGGCAGGAGGGCCTTACACTCCTTATTCTTCGCCCTGGAAAAGCAATAAGAATAAGCAGTGCCAGTTTTGCCCTCCAACCCTATGAGAATGATATATGTCTCAAGGGTTGATGTCAAACACATAAATACGCTGTTTCATCCCTACCTGCCTTACAACCACATCCATTTAATCAAAAAGATTTAATTTAGCTCATTGTCCTTTTAGCTTCAGAATTATCGGTTATTAGTGCCTTGAGCTTTCAAGAAACCGTCTATTTATGGCTATTTTTAATAATAACATCATATATGACGAGCGTTTAATCATGAATCAGCATGATTTCGGTGTTAAAGGCCTGGTGATGAAAAATGGTCAGTTTCTTCTGCTTGCCAAACCTGATGGGAAATATGATTTGCCCGGGGGCCGGTTTAATTCAGAAGACCCGTCGATTATGCATACGCTTACTCGGGAAATTTACGAAGAAACAAGGATTACAGTCAAAATTATAAAGACGCTGAGTACATGGCATTTCTGGAAAGAAAACAGAATGATCCATGGGCTCACCTTCCTGTGCCTATACTTCTCAGGCAACATCATATTAAGTCCTGAACACTATAGTTACCATTGGCAAGAGTTAAGCAACCTTCAAAACATAAACTTCACAAAACCCTATGGGATGAAAGGAGATATCCATGACAGAATCCAGAAAAAGGCTCAATGAGATTTCTCGAAGAATGCTCCGCTTTATTGCTGAAACAGTATTTGTTGCCACAAAACGCATTTTAAAGAAACTTGACTCGGCGCTGGTAGATGGAAATGAAAATAAATTACCTGACACCTATAAACACATTGATATGCCAAAGAATTTCGAAATGCTCATTCCTCATTTTAAAATTAATCCAGAGATCTCTCCCCACAAAGTCGTTAGTTGGGATAGCGAGATGCAGTTTATGGCTGGTCTTGCCGATAAATGGGATAACACAGAAACCGGTAGTGAGTTATATGGTCTTATAACACCGAATAATGAGTTGGTGGTTATGTATGTCACCCCGCCTGGTCCTGATGCCATTCATGAGTATGCTCATTTCCGGCCGGATATTTCCTTTCTAAAAGATGTCAATGAGTTTTTAAGGGACAATTTCTGCCTCTGCTATTGTGGAAATTATCATAATCACCATTCACTTGGCCTTACCAGCCCTAGC
>CAYWSJ010000011.1:0-49368 GCA_964461045.1 uncultured Bacteroidales bacterium
AGTTTCAGCTACCTGCCTCTTTTTCAGAAAAAAGATCTTACTCTTCTTTAGTCTCTTTTTTTGTTTCTTCCTCTTTTGCTTCAGTTTCTTTTGCTTCTGCTTTCTGCTTTGTTGTGTCTTCTTCCATTTCTTCTGCTTCTTCAACCATTTTTTCAGCTTTCTTTTCTACTTTTTCCATGGCTTCTTTTGCTTTTTCTTCAGCTTTTTGCTGATCACCTTTACAAGCATAGAAAGCAGTAAAACTTAGTACTGCTAGTGCTACAAGAATTAATCTAACTTTTTTCATGTCTCTCCTTTTTTAGTTTTTTGTTTTTGTTTGATACATCAACAAATATAAAAAAAAAATTAAATTTAACCTGCTAATTGTAAAATCATTATAATTTTTTAAAAAAACAACGTGTTTGTTATTCCTAATTTCACCCATCTTCCGGGGACCGGTAAGTTACCATAATCAACATAATCAGTGTTTAATAAATTGTTTACGGCAAGATAAAATTCCCAGTTTTTTGGAGACCAGGATAATTTTGAATCAAATAAAAAATAAGGTTCGTAGCTCAAATTATAATCATATTCTTTCTTTTTCATATTATAGTTGAAATATTTCCCAGCCCTGTCATTGTAATGGCCACTGAATGACAAATATAATTCATCAGCCAATCTGCTTACCAATCTGAAATTTATTTCATTTTCCAGGTAGTTTAAGGTATATTTTGAATCATAAATTCCAGCTCCTTTATCCTGATTCATAGTGGCATAGTTTAGCAATAAACTTTTAAATGGCAAGCAAGCACTTAAAAAATCAAAATCAGTTCTCACAGATATTTCAAAACCCCTGGTATAAACATTCGTTAGATTATGAGTTTTCCATCTTTCTGTTTCGTCGGCAACAGACTCTTTCACCCATGCAATAATATCTTCTCCCTCATTATAAAAAAATGAGAAGTGTCCTGTAATGTATTTGCTGTTCAATTTTGTACCTGTTTCGTAACTATTCATTAATTCAGGTTTCAGGTTCTTGTTTCCAATATTGTCAGGACCGGAATAGAACATATCCGTGAACGTTGGCAACCGTAAGGAACGGTTATAAGAAGAATATATCTTCAGATAAGAATTTATTCGATAACTGGCATCAATTCCTGGGTAAACTTTTACATTATCTGAAAACTCTCTGCTCATGCTTGCCAGTAAGCCTACAGAACCGGAAAAACGGTTAAAATGATAGGTCTGCTCAAAGTAATTATTAAATATAATACGTGAATAGCTTTTGTTGTAATAAACATCCAAACCTTCTTCAAGTTTTATCTTTTCTTTCATAGGTTCTCCCAGCACATTGCTTATAATATTCTCATTGCGAAACCCAAAACCCACTGAGGTAGAGCCGAAAGCAGATTCATAAACAATATCTGCAGAAGCACCAAGTACATCAGTTAAGTGATAATTATGCCCTGAATAATAATTCCAGGATTCATAAACCCCTTCAGTGTATTTGGCAGTGTCACCTTCAGCAGTTATAAAGAAACCATTTTTTTCTTTGTAATAATCATCAGATTCCCTGAAAAGTTCAAACCGGTCTTTATGCCTTCTCCAGTAAAAAACAGGTTTTACTTTAAATTTCCCACCTGTTTTCCCTTTTATCCCCAGAAATACATTTTCAATTTCTTCATACTGTTCCGGAAACTCCGGAGTATAGAAACTTTGTGCTCCAAAAGCTTTATTTTTATAGCCTGCTTGTATTGAAAAGCTGGAATTATCAGTTATGTGATAAACGCCATGATAAAAAAGGTTCATCTGTTTAAAATCTGTATTCTCTGCATACCCATTAGACCCTGATGTAGAAACAGATATGTAATTTTTTAAAGAATTAAATAAGAAATTTCCTGAAAGTCCTACTCTATACAAACCATATTCGCCGGTTATTAATTTTCCTTCAAAGTAATTAGTATCCGCCGGGGTAGTAACAATATTGACAGCTCCGGTAAAAGCATTCGGACCAAAGACTCTGGACCCTGATCCTTTTAACACCTCTATTTTCTTTGCATCTTCAACATTTAGCGGAATATTCAAAGAAAAATGACCTGTTTGCGGATCAGTAATATTCATCCCATTTAATAAGACCATACTCTGATCGAAAGAGCCCCCTCGAATGCTTAAATCAGCTTGTATTCCAAGGGGGCCTCTCTGACGTATATCAACTGCGCTCTGAAAATCCAGGATATCATGAACAGTTTCTGCTGGGGAATAATAAATGGCGGAATCCTCTATGGTATTGACTATCCGGGATAAATCCCTGTAGGTAGATGCTGTCCTTTGGGCGCTCACTATAATCTCATCCAGATCCAGATTTTTGTTAACTAAAATTGTATCTGTCTGTGTGTGACCTGAAACAGGCAGAAAAACAAGAGTATAAGTAACCATAATGGCACTAATTTTTATCTCCCGCCCTAAAGAATTAAATACCGCATAAGCTTTTCTTGACCATTTATTAAAATGCATCTTATTGGTTCCTATCTGTATTATTTTATTCATTCTTTAAATTTTATTTTAGGAAGCACAAAAGTAAAATAAAGATGCAGCAAATCTTATCTATTTCAGTCCTTAAAATAAAGTTCTAAAACATATAAAAAAACATGCAGCACAAAAATAAGTTTTACCGTCTTTAAAATAAAACAAAGAGAATCATTAAATTTATCGGGAAAGAAAAGTTTAAAACCGGTTAAAATGCACGAAAACAACGTATATCAAAACATACACCAGGATATTATTGACAGGTGCAGAAAAGGAGAACAAAAAGCTCAATTTCAG
This sequence comes from uncultured Bacteroidales bacterium, assembly GCA_964461045.1. Lineage (GTDB taxonomy): Bacteria > Bacteroidota > Bacteroidia > Bacteroidales > UBA12077 > JAGXLC01. The sequence goes on from CAYWSJ010000011.1 coordinate 2,803, forward strand.
TTATACAAGCTCTATTACAAAGCCATGTATAACACCAGCTACAGAATCCTGAACAACAGGATGGAAGCTGAAGATGCAATGCAGGAATCATTTCTGAAAGCATTTGATAAAATAGAAACTTATAGTGGAAAAGTCAGTTTTGGTGCATGGTTGAAAAGAATAGTCATAAATCAGTCGCTGGACGAATTAAAAAAAAACAAAATAGACGACAGGTTTATTGAAGATGAAGGTGTAAAATTAAAAGAAACAGCCGAGGAGGATGAAAATGATGAGACGGAGAAGAATTTTAACATTGATGACATAAAGGAGGCCATGAATGATCTTCCGGACGGTTACAGAATTGTTTTGTCTCTTTATCTTCTGGAAGGTTATGACCACGACGAAATAAGTCAGATTTTAAATATTTCGAGTTCAACATCAAGATCCCAATATACAAGAGCAAAAAACAAATTAAAAAAGCAACTAAAAGAAAAAACAAAAAGCGATGAGTAGGATTGAAGATATAATTAAAAACAACAAGGAACAATTCGATGACCTTGAACCTAAGGAGGGTCATTTCGAAAGGTTTGCACAAAAGCTGGAACAGTATCATAAAAAGCGCAAGCATTTTTCTGTAAGCTTTCTGTTAAAAGTGGCAGCAGTGGCAGTACTGCTAATCGTTTCAGGTGTTTGGGTTTTTGATCAATTCTGGCAATCAGGTATCCCTGAAAAATTTGCCTATCAAAAAATTGATCCGGAATTTAAAGAAACCCAGATGTATTATACAACGCAGGTTCAAAAAAGGTACAACAAAATCAAAAGTTTTGAATTTAATGATAAACAACAAAAGCAGATGCTTTTAGAAGAAATCCATGAAATGGATTCTATTTACTACAACATCAGACAAGACATTAAAACAAATCCCAATGACCCGAGAGTTATTCATGCAATGATCAAACATTATCAAATGAAACTCGAGGTGATGGATCAGATATTAAATCAATTAAAAAGCATAGAAAATATAAACCAAAATAAACAACAAAGCCATGAAAACAAAGAAATTTAAACTAAAGGCTAGCATAATATTGTTCTTATTCATATTTGCTAACCTGGCATCTTTTGCCGCCAAAGATGAATATTCTAAAGAATTACATAAAGATTATAATGTGAACGAACAATCCGTCCTTGTAGTTAGCAATAAATACGGAGACGTGGATATTACGAACTGGAAAGAAAATAAAGTTTCTATTGATGTAAAAATTACTGTAGATCACAGAGATGAGGAAAAAGCAAAAGAATTGCTTGAATACCTTAATGTGGAATTTAAGAAAGAAGGAAACAAGATTTATGCAGAAACTGATATTAATGATAAATTCAATAAATCAGGATGGTTCTTTAATTTTGGCTCAGACTCAAAGGAGTTCAGCATTGATTACACAATCAAAATGCCAAAAACTATTAGTCTTGAATTAACCAATAAGTACGGAGATGTATTCATTAACGAGATAACAGGTTATGCACAGATACTTGTAAAATATGGAAACCTGAAAGCAAACAAAATACTAAGAGACAATACTAAACCACTTAGTTTTGTAGAACTCTCATATTCAGAAGGCTCTATTGAAGAGGTGAACTGGCTTAAATTGAAACTGAAATATTCTCCTAAATTTGAGATTAACAAGAGTAAAGCTATCATTGCAGAAACAAAATACTCAGAACTGAGAATTGAGGAAAACAGTTCACTTGTGTGCGAATCAAGTTATGACCAATACAGGATAGGAACCCTAAACAACATGGTATGTGAATCAAAATATACAGATATAAACATTGACAAACTTACAAAAAAACTTGACCTTACAAATAAATATGGAGATATTGACATAGATGAGATACCTGCAGGATTTCAGGAAGTCAAGGTTTATAACAAATATGGACAAATTGACCTTAAAATCGCTGAAAATGCAAGTTATCAAATAGATGGGAAAGCGGAATATGCAGACATAGATATTCCGGGAGATGCAAAAGTAAACAGAATAGAAGAAAATACTGAACTTTCCATTGAAGGATACGTAGGAAAAGATCCAAACACAAAATCAAAAGTTAAAATTGAAACGAAATATGGAAGTGTTGATTTAGATTAGGGTTTGATGAAAAAGTCTTTAGTGCATCAGATACAAGGCGAAGAACAGAAATCTCCACAGCCCCCATGAAGGTGGGGCTGTGGAGGTTGTTTGGGATATACCGATCACCATGCTGAAGCATGGTTCTAGTCTCATGGTTTGTAGCCGCAGCAATTGATTTGACGATATGAGAATAGCTTCTTCTTCGTAGTTTTACTACGGGATACCCGTCCAGAAAAGTGTGTCCTGGAAAAAAGAAAGGTTTTCAACAAATTAACAAGATATAATCATCATAAAAAATCAAGTTAAAAAGTTGAAAACCTACTAGGCTAAAAAATTACAAAATGAAGTATTAGAAATATCTATTTAAACCTGTAAAGCTTTTTCATTTTTTTAAATACGTCAGTGTTGTCATAAATACCCTGAAATTGTTCGGCACCAGGGCCTTTCGCAAATACCGGCACCATTACAGGTGTATGATAATCAGTTGGAAATTTTGCTTCAATTTTATGATCTTCAATGCTGCCGCCTGTTATGGCCATTCCACCACATTCATGATCAGCGGTAACAATAACAAGTGTATTTTCATTCTTTTCTGCAAATTCAAGTGCTTTTTCCACAGCATTATTAAAATCAAGCAATTCCTCTATAATATAATTGGCATCATTATCATGGCCTCCCCAGTCGATCTGAGAGCCCTCAACCATTAAAAAGAAACCTTTTTGGTTGTTATCAAGAATATTAAGTGCAGTTTTGGTTGCCAAAGGCAGCATTTCTCCTCTTCCTTCTGAATATTTAGGATTATGTTTTTCTGCAGTAAATCCTGCCAATTTTCCTGATTTGATATCCTTAATTCTCTCAAGATCTCTAAGCACCATATAATTTTTTGCTTTCAACGAATCAATTAAATTTTTTCCATCTTCTCTGTCTGAGAAATTCTTATAACCTCCGCCAATAAAAACATCGATATCTGTTTTAAGAAAATCTTCGGCGATGTTTGGGAAATCATGACGATCAGGGTTATTCGCTATAAAAGCTGCCGGGGTAGCATGAAGTATTGAACTGGTACTTATAAGTCCGGTTGATAATCCGTTTTTTTCAGCAATTTTCAGAATGGAAGTAAGTTTGTTTTCACTTGAATCCACTCCTATCATTCCTTTTTTAGTTTTTTTCCCGGTAGCCAAGGCTGTTCCACTGGCTCCCGAATCAGTAATATAATCACTTGCAGAATGCGTAGTTTGAAATCCTATGTTTTTAAACTTACTAAATGCAAGAGGTTCTTTACTAACCGTCATCCCGGCACTAATCTGAGTAACCCCCATTCCATCACCAATTAACAAAATAATATTATTAACTTCAGCATTTTCGGTAACCTGACTTTTGTTGTCTTCAGCTGATTTCTCTGAACTTGTCTGACATGAATAAAAACCCGCTAAAAGCAAGATGCTAAATAGTAAAATAGTTATACGTTTCATTTTATGTATGTGTTTTGTATTAAAAAATTAATTCTGTTTGAATAGCAACAAAGAATCCTTCAACTTTGTTTTTTTCCACCAATTAACCGGATGAACTTCCCAGTTCTTATGAAGTTTTAAATTCAATGTGTCATTTTTTTCCAGTTGATTCATTATTAAATATCTGATATCTTTATCCCGGACATTAATAATCCGTCTTTCAATTTCAGTTTTATTCAGCCCTGCACCTTTTGTTAAATGTCCACCTCCGCCATTGGCTCTGTAAGAATTGATCGCTACTTTATATCTCTGATCCATTTTAAAAGGTTCACCATTTGAAAACCCTTTTATTGTTACTCTTTCTCCTTCATTTTCAGAAACATCAACAACATAATCTATTCCAAAGGCAGAATCGAAATTATAATATGTTCCATCAAGCAGGTAATGTCCATACTCCTGTGAATAAGCAGGTTTCTGACTGCTATCAAGTTTAAATTTCAACAGATGCTCATTAGTACTGTTCATCGTGTTAAACCAGTCTGCATAACTATATTCGAGGTAATCATGAATTTCTTTTCCGGACAGCTGAATTGAATATAGAAGATTTCTGAAGCGATAAAACTTAAAGAGGTCTCCTGTGGTAACATCACCCTTCTCCAGTTTATCATAAATACTGAGAGGGGCAGAAAACGAAAGGTCTGCATTTGTATATTTCATCTGCACTTCATGAATAAGCTGCATCCATTTCGAAGGTCCGAAAAGGGCATTTCCACCCATAAGATCCTCTTGCAAATAAGTGACTTTTTCGCTTACAAAATCTTTTATTTCATTTTTATAGTTTTCAAAACTGCTTTTAAAATGATTTGTTGGTTCATAATCATTTAAATTAACAAAACCTGTCTCTATTTTTTGCAGGTAAAATTCATTGTTCTTTTTTTTGAGAGTTACATCAGCTACTGCTGCATAATTCGCATTTGCGCCGGGATTTAATAACCAAACACTATTCCCTGACTGATTTTGCACCTTTAACATATTTTTCCCATGATCATGCCCGTAAAAAATAATATCGAATCCATCTACCTTTTCTGCAACATCCAATACGGCATTTTCTTTCATCTTTTTTTCGTTCACATTGCCAAGTCCGGAATGAAATAAACCAACCACCATATCAGGTTTTTCCCTGGATTTTATTATTTTAATCCATTTTTCAGCAGACTTTTTCATATCTTCAAACCTTATGCCTTCGTATTTTTCCTTTGGCAACCAGTTGGGTATTGCCGGAGTGACCATTCCTAAAATTACGATTTTAGCGCCGGCTTTTTCTATAACAGTATATGGCTTAAAATATGGCTTATTTGTTTTTGTATCAATTGCATTTGCAGCAAGCCATGGAAATTTAAATTCTTTTTTTATTTTATCATAAACAGCATGACCCGGTTCAATATCATGATTTCCAACCGCTCCGGCATCATAATTCAAATAATTTAATATTTGGGCAGCAATATGCATGCCTGATGTATCTATATAATTATCATAATACACGGGAGGTTGTCCTTGCAGAATATCCCCGTTATCCAACAGAACGACTTCACGATTATCTTTTCCCCGGATGCTGTCCAGATATTTAGAAAGTGCACCTAACGAACCAGGATCAACCTTATTGTTAATAAAATCATAAGAAAACAAAGAACCATGAACATCAGTTGTTTCGACAAACCTTAATTCAACTGGATGGGAATTTTCATCTTTGCACCCCAGGTACAATAGAAATGAAAAAGCTAACATCCATATAGATATTTTTTTTGCCATGCTTATTTAATTAATAGAATAATTTAAACAAAGGAAATAAAAAACTCTGATCGTTCTATTGGAGGCCATATTATTTTTATGTTATCAGGCTAAAACAGATCAACAGCAATATTTTGGATAAAAGCAGTATAAGTAGTTTCATCCTCAACCTTTGCCATCGAGAGAATAATAATTATAGGAATTTCCTCTCCATTGGTATTTGTGATTGAAATTTCCTTTCTTTCGCCTATTATCTTTTCTTTCTGAGGATCCAGAAGCCGGGCGGTAAAATCGTCGTATTCCCCGGGATTTTTGGGGAACAATTTATTAATATTCCGACCGAGGATCATTGGTTTCTCAATTTGCCAGAGATCTTCTGCAGCTTTATTAAAGAATTTCACAATTCCATCCTGATCAATAGTGAAAATTGCATCAGAAGCCCCTTCTAAAGTTCTTTCACTTCTGATTTTCTCCTTCTCCATCTCCTTAAACTTTTTTTTCACTTCTTCCCTTGCTTTATCCAATTCTTTTTCAAGGTTTACTTGTGATTTTTTGAGTTTTTCTTCCTTTTCTTTTAAAAGTTTAGCCTGCTTAGATGTTTCAATTTCCATTTGTTTTTGTTTGGTAATATCATGCCCCACATAAATAACCTTTGAAACTTCGCCATAAATATCATTTACACAGGTCAACGTAATTTGCAACCACACTTCCCTTCCAGTTTTAGTTAGTTGTTTCACCTGTCCCTGGAATGTTTCACCGTCAATCACTTTATCCCATATCTGGCGGAACTTATTTAGATCTGCTTTCTGGAAAAGATCAAACAACGTTTTGCTCTTGATCTCTGATTCTGTATATTCCATGAGATTCATAAAATTCTCATTCACTTCCAGCACATCACCTGAAGGGAGCAATTCCAGTTTTTGTGCCCCTCTGTTAAGTGCTTCAATCTGGCCTTCGTAATCAAGGCTCTGTTGCTTTTGTTCTGTAGTATCAAGTCCGAGATACAGTATCTTTTCAACAGAACCATCATCCTTTCTCATACAGGTATATGTAGAAATTGTCCATAAATCTCTGCCTTGCTTAGTTTTGTGTTTCATGTAGCCTTCATAGTGTTTTCCTCCATTAGCAAGACGTTCCCATAGGTCGTTAAACCATGCGCGGTCTTTTGAATCTATAAACTCTGAGATATGTTTTCCCTCCACTTCAGAATTTGAATCAAATCCTAATTTTGCCAGAAATTTGGTATTGGCATAGATCAGGGTACCATCAGGCTCATATTCAGCATGAATCATTGTATGGCTTACTGCATTGGAAAAAATAACAAAACGTTTACTTTGTCTTGCAGCTTCTTCCTGGGTGGCTTTCAGTTCTTCCATATTCTGGCGCATTTGTTCTTCTTTAGACGCCAGTTCTTCTGCCTGTTGCTGTGATTCCTGGAGCAACTTTGAAGTTTGTGTATTAATTTTCACATTAGAGATCGTGCTGGCTATGCTTTCTGCTACCCTTTCAATAAATTCTCTTACATAAGGTTTAATTTCATGAAAAGATGCTATTTCAAGTGCGCCATAGACTTCTTCATTAAGTTTCAAAGGCACAATAAATAAATAGTTGGGAGTGGATTCCCCGAGCCCTGAAGTAATATTTACATATTCTTCAGGAATTTCGTTTAAATAGGTAGATTGTTTTTCCAAAACAACCGTCCCGAGTAAGCCTTCACCCCATTCCACTCGTTTATCCGGAAATTTTCGTCTTTCGTAAGCATAACAAGCTGTCATTTCAAGGTGTTTATCATTTTCATTTTCATCATTAATGATAAACATAGCTCCCTGGTTAGCCTCTACATATTTTACAAGATAACTTATCAGGTTATATGATAGTTCTTCAAGATTATCAGTATCTTTTCTGAGAATGTCTCCGAAATCTGCAAGCCCCTCTGAAACCCAGTGTCTTTGTCTGTCTTCTTCTCTTCTTTTGTCTTCTTCTTCTTTATTCTTTTTTAGCTCATCGCGAAGAGATAAAACTGCATGCCCCAACACATCATCCTCATCCTGTGGCTCATATTCAGCATCAATGATACCGTTTCTAAGCTTTTCCACGAACTGGTATACTTTTTTAGTTTTTTGCAACTCTTTCTTCATGGATCTGTGAAGCATTGCAGCAGTATTGGCATATCGTTTGCTTAGCAGGTAAGCATAAAAAGCCAGAACAAATGGCGATAAATCAAGTATGATGTAAACCGGATTTCTGAAATGTTGTTCATAAATCTGGGTGATAGTAAGATCTCTGTATATAAAATCAATAAAAAGAACAAGTAAAACGGTAGCAAGACCAATTACGAAACCACTGACTGTATATTTTAGTACGATGTTTTGATCTCTGTAATCCTTCATATTTAAATGATTAAAATAAACTAGATTTTTAAAAAATTAAATATATAGATAATTTTACAGAAATCAATTTTAATCTGAGAGAATTTTTCCCTTAAAATTAAGAAGATCTTCCACATCATTCACATCTTCAGCTTCGTTTTCAGCCTTTTCTTCACTATTTTTTTGCCATTTCTCCAGTTTCCTCTTATTCATCAATTTTTTTACTCTAAAAACCTCTTTCAGGTTCTCTTTCTCTGTTTCCAGTTTTTGTTCAAGATATAATTTATAGAGATCGTTTTCAAGTGTATTCCTGCTGCTAAATTCCTGCTTTTTCTCGGCTAAAAAAGACTGAGTCTGGTAATTTTTTTCTGCTTCAGTGGCTTCAAGTAATTTATCATAAGGGCCATACCTGGAGATAAGTTTTACAATCATAGGCGAAGATTCAATCACAATAAATAAAATTAAGATAAAAATATTGGCATATTTTACCGAATCGTTTGATTCAGCTAAATTATTGAGTGCTTTTAAACGGCCCAGAAAACCAGACTTAATCTCAACATTATCTTCATCAAAAACCATTTGTTCTCTTTTATTTTTTAAGCGCTGAATCTTCTCCAGATTTTGATCGATCAATTTGCTGTTTCTTTTAAATAACTGCCGATATTCCTGATCCACTTTTTCAAACTCAGCCTTTTTTTCTTTATAAACCGGACCTTTTCCTACCTGGTTGGTTGGACTTCTTCCCTCAGCTTCAGCAATAATCATATCGAACAATTTTTGTCTTTCCAGGGATTTTTGATTTATCTGTTCCTGGTATTGCTTATTAATGTTCTTTAATTCCTCAATCTCATCAAAATTTTCATCTACCAAACTTTTATAATCCAATCTTTTCTGCTGATTTAAAAGGGCCATTTGATTAGATATTTCTTTTTCGAAAAGCTTCATCTCCAGTGGCTTAGATATAACAACTGCTATTAAAACAGCTAAAATAATACGTGGAGCAGCTCCAGCTATCTCTTTATAAGACTTTTTTTCCTTTCTCAAACTAGCTACAATATACCAATCAAGGAAAAAAATAAGAAAACCCCAAAAGATACCAAAGGGTATTGCAATATATAGATTTGAAAATACTGTATACAGCGCATAGGTACCGGTTATAGCTGCCAGTCCGCCAGTCATAAATACTACTGCCCCAATACCAAAGAATTTATTATACTCAGATGGACATTTTTCAAGAATATAAAGTCTTGCGCCAGAGCACCAGCAAAAAAATTGATAAAACAAGTTTAAATGATTCTTTCTATTGTTAGGTTGCTTATTTAATGACATTAAAACATATTTTAAATACCAGAAAAATCTTATCTTCTTACTTTTGAAATTAGGTGAGAAGCCATGCTATGAAGAGGAAGTTCTTTTTCAACCGCTCCAATATCCTTTGCTTCTTTGGGCATTCCATAAACCACACTGGATTTTTCATCCTGGGCAATAGTATGTGCCCCTGCCTGCTTCATCTCCAGCAGTCCACTGGCGCCATCGTCTCCCATTCCCGTGAGAATAACACCAATTGAATTTCTTCCGGCATACCTTGCTACCGACCTGAACAACACATCCACAGAGGGTCTGTGCCTGTTTACAAGCGGTCCGCCTTTTACTTCAATATAATAACGAGCTCCGCTTCTTTTGAGTAATGTATGGTAATTGCCCGGTGCAATCAGGGCATGCCCGCGAATGACAGAATCTCCAGATTTTGCTTCCCGAACTGTCACCTGGCATGTTTCATTTAATCTCTCAGCAAAAGATCTTGTGAATTGTTCAGGCATATGTTGGACAATAATCATTCCCGGACTATCAGGAGGAAGATCCTTTAACAATTTTGCAATAGCTTCGGTTCCCCCTGTGGAAGCACCCACAGCTACTACTATATCAGTTGTCTCTGCCATACTTCTTGTGGACACCTTAGGGATAACCGCATCAGCAGTATATTTAGGCTGTACATCTATCTGGGGTGGCAACTGTCTTTTTCGCTTAAACTTAGCTACAGCAGCCGCTTTAACTGCATCACATATTCTAATTTTAGCCTCATGAATAAATTGTTTGGAATCCATCTTTGGTTTAGTAATGATTTCGGTAGCTCCGTATTCCAAAGCCTTAATTGCAGTTCTTGTTCCTTTTTCAGTTAAGCTGGATATGATAACAACCGGCATGGGATGCTGAGACATAATTTTTTTAAGAAAAGTAATCCCGTCCATTCTGGGCATTTCCACATCCAGGGTAATAACATCAGGTTTTTCTTTGCTTATTTTCTTTGCAGCAATATAGGGATCTGCTGCTGTTCCTAAAACTTCCAAAAGCGGATCAGAATCAATAATTTCTGCCAGGTTTTGCCTGACAACGGCTGAATCATCAACAACAAGAACTTTTAATTTATTTTTCATGATGTCAGTTTTAAAACTTATTAAGATTTTGTCTTTTCACATATCTATGCCGCACTTCACCTGTAAAAGTGTTAAAAATTATTTTTCTTCCCTGTTTACCCCCGGTACTTGAACCAATAATCGGTATGTTATAATCGCCGAGGATTTTTTGTGCAACTTCAATGTTTCGTTTGCCTATGTTAAAATACGTACTTTTTGTATCAATCACCTCACCCCCTCCAAAAATTTTTGCTTTGATATTATACTTTTTCGATCCGTATGATTCCAGTTTTTCAATAAGCCTGTCGATTGCAATGTTGCCATATTTAGGAGAAGCCAAACCATTTGCATTCCACAAAGGCAGCATATAATGAGCCATACCTCCCATTTTACAGACGTTATCAAAAAGACAAACAGCAACACATGAGCCTAAAATTGTATTAATATAGTAGGGCTCATTTGAAGCAAACAGAGCAGCAGGATATAAAAAATGGGATTTCATTGATTCCATTAACTCAAAATTTAAAATACATCTTCTTCATCGTCTTTGTTATTAGCAAAGAACATTTCATTATCATCAAAAGCAAAACCACTAATGTGAGCTTGCATTTCAGGTATTGATATGCTAAAGGCAGAACCTTTTTCTTCTTTGGTTTGTATGTCTATATCTCCATTAAGCAGATCAAGCAAAGCTTTATTAATTGACAGTCCTAATCCATGACCCCTGTGGATTGAATTGATTCCTGAATCCAGTTTTTCAAACCGATCAAAAATTATTTTCTGATTTTCCTCTGAAATACCTTGTCCCTGATCTTCAACCACAATATTCAGTCGTTCATTCTCTTCCCATACCTTAACATCTATTTCCCGCTCTTCATAACTATACTTAATAGCATTGCTTAAAAGATTAGAAATAATTAATTTAACTTTTTCAGGGTCGGTTTTAAAATAATACGGCTTCCCTTTGGGCGGTTTAATATTAAATTCAAAATTTACCTTAAGCTTTTTCTTTTCAAGTTCAAACTTGAAAGAATCAATAACACTCTGAATCAGTTGTTTTACATCTACATTAAGCACTTCGGGAAAAATTTCACCCGCTTCAATTTTTGCAGCCACAAAAATATTCCGCAACTGAAAATCCAGGTTGAAAGCTTCGTAATATATCATAGAAACCATAGATTTTACCTGTTTCCAGTTTGGATCATCCTGCGACATAATATTCTTGGCAAGACCTAATATCGATGAGAAAGGATTAATTATTTCATTGGTAATATTTGAAATAAAATGAGACTTAAGTGCTTCTGAGTCTTCCAGTTTTTTATTGACTCTTTGCAATTCTTCATTCAATTCCTGCACTTCCTTTAACGATTTTTTATTCTGCGCAAACCGTTTTCGAAGTTCTTCAATCAATTCATGATCAGTTAATTCAGACATAGCTATATAATTTTGTTTTATATTCTTTTAAATATTGTGGGTTTTATCTGTTTCAGGGGCACATCCATTCCCATTATTGATTCTGAATGTCCAATAAAGAAGTACCCCCCGGTCTTTAGTTTGGTTACTATTTTGTTAATTACCTGTTCCTGTATATCCCTGTTAAAATAGATCAGTACGTTTCTGCAAAATACCACATCATATACATCGGTTACATTGTAAGAAATATCCATAAAATTTAGTCGCTGGAAACGGGCTTTATTTCTAAGATCCTTTATAACTCTTACTTTTTTCTTCGAGCGGTCTTTGCTCCTCAGAAAATATTTCTTTTTTGTTTCAATTGGTACATTTGTAATCTTTTCTTCTTTATATACTCCATTCATAGCACTGTTTAAAATATCAGTTGAGATATCGGTTCCTAAGATTGAGTAATCCAGGCCCGGATGGTCTTTTTTAAAATCTTCGATAGTCATTGCAATTGTATAAACTTCCTCTCCGCTAGAGCAGCCAGCACTCCACACTTTCACAGGCCTATTAAGTGGATAAATATCGACATATTCAGGTAAAATTACATCTTTCATAAAATCAAAATGAACCGGTTCTCTGAAGAAGTCAGTTTTGTTAGTACTCACGACATCAAGCATATGAATAATTTCATACTGTAGCCCTTCCTCACTGAAGATATAGTCGATATACTCTTTAAAAGAACTCATATTAAGAAATCTGAGTCTTTTATGCAGCCGACTCTGAAGCATAACCTTTTTTACTTCAGGTAATTTTATACCTGCATGTTCAGTAATGAAACTGCTGAGCCGTTTAAACTCAGAATCAGTCATTTTCAAATCATAAATTTTACCTAAATTATTCTTATTCATTTTACGTTTTTTTAGTAGGAGAATGCCCTAAATCGGGCATTCTCCTTAATTACAGACAAAAAATGATTTTGATACCCTAACCCTAAAATTTATATCTCATCTTCTGCAGTAATTATATCTGATAAACAATTTAATATTCAGATGATCTTGTCAATTATTAAAAACAATCAGTTCAAGGAACATTAACATATATTTACATCATTTAATCAGACTAAAAATTATAAATAGCAGTCAGTAAAAATCTTATGTTAGCTATTTCATTTGCATCAGTCACTTTTGCTTTATTGTCATAATCAATATTTCCATAAGCAACTGAAGTATAGTCCAATTCAGTCATTATTTTAAAATTTTTCAAACTATAACTTACATGAGGTGCAATTCTGTAGCTGTATTCAATATCTGCTCCCCTGGCAAAGATCAGGTCATCATTGCTTACAATATTTACTTCCGTACCCAGGTTATAAGCATATCCTCCAAAAATTCCAAATTTCCAGGCTTCCCCATAAACAAAATTGGTCCACATAAACAGGTGTTTATAAGGGGTATATCTTTCTTCTCCAGTAGCAATATCTTTATATGAAACCGCATAGCCACCAAACATCAGATGTTCGGCCACATTTTCACCCAGCATCACTTTGTATTTATAATCAGTTTTTCCAAAATCCAGCTTAAGATAACCCATCAAAGCATTTCCTTCAACTTTTTCATCGACCTTCACTGTTGTACCAATATAATCGGTTTCCAGTCTGGGTTGAATTACTTTATAACTTCCTGCCAGACCAAACACATTATTATTATTGATATATTCCAACCTTGCATTAAATTCCGGAAGTACAGCATTTTTCAAGTATTCTGCCGATCTCCCGTTGGGGCCATAACTTGCATAATCGCCCTGATAAACAAGCGCTGAAACAAACTGAAAATTACCCATACGATAGTTGAATCTCACCTGGGGACTTCTGTTGAAAACCTGGTAAGGAGCCCCAGTATTCAAGGCGGCTACCGTAGGAAAGACTTCTGTAACAAAAAGTGGATGCCAAAAGCGGCCCATAAGCAGGCTGGCCTTTTCCCAGTCAAACTGAAAATAAGCATGCCTGAAACGAAACCCGTCTGTTCCTGTATTTGAGGTAAAGTCGACTTCTACATAAGCTTTGGTTTTGGCTCCAAATAATTCAGGCCCTGTAACTGTCGTTCGCAGGCGTGTGGCAATGCTAAAAAGATTTGCCCTGTCTTGTGCATTAATATCTTTTCCATTTTCATCAAGTTTTTCAGGAAGTGGATATAAAGTAAACAGACCTTCACAAGCTTCCACATTCTGCCTTGTGTCATACAAATAATCACCTCTTACAAAACCCGAAAAATCAATATCAATAGGGTTTTCATCTTTCTGTGAAAACAGTAAGTGGGGAAAAACCAGAAATAATAAAATAATCCTTTTCATAATCCTCAATTAATTTGTGTTTAAAGTTTACTAAATTATTAAAATATCTTTCCCTCACTAATCATTCCTTCTATTTAATTTATTTACCTGGTATTCTAGAACTTACATCTTGAAATATCTGAATTTTCTCTTCTGTCATCCACCTTTCATTTATTATTCATTGCCTTTTTCCTGTCTTTATGCTCTAGATGAGCGGTGTAATCTTCTAGAAAAAGAAGTAAGTAGAAAACAGCATTCTCAGATTTGATTCTTCATTTCCATTAATTGGTTTAGCTTTTTCATTAAAATTGCGCCCAAAAGTTGCAGTTGTATATTCACTCTCAATTCCCAACCTGAGTTTTCCGGAGTTAAAAACAATCCTGGGAGAAATTCTGTAAATTGAGGAAATATTATTTCCAAATCCGTAAATATAACCCGGGTCTCCCACATACTTTTCACCTGTCCCTCTGTTAACCAGGTAACCAGCAAACAAACCAACCTGGAATTTTTCTCCGTTGGTGTGAATGTCTGACCAAATGGAAAAATTGTTAATAGGTGTATAAGTTCTTTCATCGGTTACCGGATCGATACTCTTCACAGCAAAACCTGAAATTTGTAGGACATCTGTATTATTTTCTCCTGAAACAGCTTGAAATTTAATGGTTACCGGATCAAGTGAAATTTTTGCATAGGCAAGAGCAGACAAGCCGCTTACTCCTTCTCTTGTTTTAAGTCCCATATTGGTTTCAAGTCTTGGAACAATGGTTTTATAAGCAACTCCAGCACCCACATTAATTTTTGACTTGTCATAATGCAATTGCAAATGCATATCAGGAACACCTGAATTTCTTAGGTACTCTGGTGAAGGGTCAGGAGCCCTGCTTGTGTAATCTCTCTGAGCCAGAGCAGCAGCGACAAGATAAATATCCCCAAAACTCTGTGTCAATCTTACCTGGGGATTTCTTGCAAAGGGCTGAATCGGACTACCTGTATTGAATGATACTGTCCCGGGGAAACATGAAGTAACAAACATCGGATTCCAGTACTGTCCGAAAAGTAGTTGGGTATTCTCCCAGTCCAGTTTAACAAAAGCATGTCTTAACCGGAAAAGATTAATGTTGTCATTAGCCTGGGCAAAAAAATCACCCTCTATTTTTCCGGAGGTTTTGGCTCCAAAAGCCTCAGGTCCGGTAATTGTTCCTGACAGCCTGCTTTGCACAGCCAGCATATTGAAAGAAGAGGTTGCATTTATATCCTCGTCCATTGCATCCAAATCCTGGTCTTGTGGCCATAAGAGAAAGTGTCCCTCCCGGGCAGAAACTGTCTGCCGGGAGTCGTAGAACACATCATTTTTTACAAAGCCTGAAAAACTTATACCTAATTTTTTATTATCCTCATCATCCTGTGCAAATAGAGGTGATGAAATCAAAATTGAAAAAATTAAAGTACTGATTATAAAATTTATTGATCTTTTCATAAGCATTATATTTATAGATTAATAAGATTCAAATTCATCATCTTTCTTTGCATTTCCGGAATTATTCATGTTAATATTCACTCCTGTATCTTTATTATAAGTTTTCAGGTCTTCATTTTGTCCGGAATCTTTATTTGTTGTTTTTTCTGGCTTCTGCACATTTCCTTTTGTATGAGATGTTTTTGTTTTTTGATTTTCCCCTTTTCGTTCTTTTTTCTCAGTACCAGTGCTAAAAAAGGAAATAGTATCATCCAGCTGATCAGCCTGGCTCGCTAGTTCTTCAGCGCTTGTAGCCAGTTCTTCGGAAGAAGCTGCATTTTGCTGAGTTACATCATTTAACTGCTGTATGGCATTGTTTACCTGTGTTGCTCCTGAATTTTGTTCTTGTGAAGCGGCATTAATCTCACGAATAAGATTAGCCACATTTTCAATTTCGGGCACCAGGTTATCTATCAGCTGGTCTGATTCCTTCGTTACCTCTACACTGCTATTGGCGAGTTCCACAATCTCATCAGCAGCTGTTTTGCTTCTCTCGGCCAATTTTCTTACTTCTGCAGCGACAACAGCAAATCCTTTACCGTATTCTCCTGCTCTTGCAGCTTCCACAGCTGCATTAAGTGCCAGAATATTCGTTTGAAAAGCGATGTCGTTAATAATTGTAATTTTATCTGCAATCTCCTCTATAGACTTCAAGCTTTTTTTGCCGGCCTCTCCCATTTTTTCCATTTCTTTGGCAGCGCTTGTTGCAATCGACTCCGTTTTATTGGAATTATCGGTATTTTGCTGAATATTAGAGGCCATTTCCTCCATTGAAGAGGAAACCTCTTCAACAGATGAGGCCTGCTCAGAAGATCCTTGTGACAATTGTTGTGAACTTGAGCTCACCTGCTGACTTGCAGAAGAAATATAATCAGAGCCACCTTTCACATTTTCTACAATATCGCGCAGTTTAACCACCATCCGATTCAGGGCATTGGCCATTTCACCAACCTCATCTTTCTGATCCATGTCAATTGTAGTAGTCAGGTCACCATCTGCAACTCTTTTTGCAAAATCGACTCCGCGTTTTAGTCCATTTGCAATTGAACGGCTTATCCAGGTATTGATAGCCAGGAATAATCCAATTCCAATAATAATGGCCACAATCATTCCATTTCTTGCCTGATTAATAACTCCGAGAAACTCTTCCTCATACAAAGTAGCAGCCACATAAGATTTGATTGGTTCTACATAAGTAAAATACTGTAGTTTTGTTTTCCCTTCCCACTGATACTCAATTTTACCTTTTTTATCCTGATCATTCAGCATTTCTTTAAAAAATCCTTCTTCAGCAATTGATGTACCTTCTGTCTGATCATTCGGATGAATTATTACTTCTCCTTCTTCGGTAACAACATAAGGATACCCTGTTTCGAAGTATTTTTTACTGTTAAACACCTCTCTTAATTCTCCCATATTCTTCTCTTTCACACCCACATAAAGTATTCCTTTCACCTGGCCGTCCACATAAATCGGCTCATAAGCAGTAAGGTACCAGGCATTTACCACAAAAGCTCGGCCTTTGTAGGTTTGTCCCTGTTCAATAGTCTGTATCACAGGAGAACTGTTAGGAATAAAAGTACCAACAGCTCTTTCACCATTTTCTTTTCTTACGTTCGTTGAAATTCTCAGGTATCCTCCCTGAATTTTCTGGAAAATAGTTGCAGTTGCCTCCGTCAGGTTTCCAATTTTATCAACTATTTTATAGTTATTATGTACAGACTCTCCGCCCCACATCCAACGATTCAATTCTACCCTTTGCGTAGCTTTGCTTATCTGATTCGTAGCCTGCATAACTACACTAGTGTCTTCTTGTACCATCAGGGTTCCATCGTTATAAAAAATATCATGAGCCACGTTCAGGAACCTGTTTACGTTTTTTTGGTTCTTTCGGATCTCAACCTCAATAAATTCAGCCATATCATTGGCCTGTTCCATCATACGGGTATCTGTATTTTCAGTAACCCTTGTAGTTAGAATATTGAGTGTATAGACTCCCATTGCTACAAACACTACTATAAATGCTATAGAAAGTATTATATTTAACCTTGTTCCTATTTTTAAATCTTTTAATCTCATAGTTCTACTTTTAAAATTTAACCACAATTAATATTTCTCAAATTCTCCGTCATTATCATTGTCTTTCAAGTTGAGATTTACTCCACCGTTTTTGAAAGCATGTGTATCTTTTGTATTTTCTTCACTCCCTTTACCGTTATCTCCCTTCCCGGAAGTTGTCTGGTTTTTTGAGAAGTGTTTTTTCTTTTTATCTTTTGCATGTTCCCTCTTATGTTTTATTTCATCTTCTTTTCCTGTACTAAAGAAAGAGATTGTATCATCCAGTTGATCAGCCTGGCTGGCTAATTCTTCTGCGCTGGTTGCCAGTTCTTCGGAAGAGGCAGCATTTTGCTGAGTTACATCATTCAATTGTTGTATGGCATTGTTTACCTGGTTTGCCCCGGAATTTTGTTCCTGTGAAGCGGCATTAATTTCACGAATAAGATTGGCCACCTTTTCAATTTCAGGCACCAGGTTATCAATTAACTCATCAGATTCCTTTGTAACTTCAACACTTGAGTTGGCAAGTTCTACTATCTCATCAGCAGCTGTTTTGCTTCTTTCAGCCAATTTCCTTACTTCAGCAGCAACAACGGCAAAACCTTTCCCGTATTCGCCTGCTCTTGCAGCTTCCACAGCAGCATTAAGCGCCAGAATATTTGTTTGAAAAGCAATATCATTTATAATGGTAATTTTATCAGCAATTTCCTGAATTGATTTCAGGCTTTTCTTCCCTGCTTCTCCCATTTTATCCATTTGTCCGGCAGCGCCTGAAGCAATAGATTCTGTTTTAGTAGAATTATCGGTATTTTGCTGAATATTTGAAGCCATTTCCTCCATAGAAGAAGAGACCTCTTCTACAGATGAGGCCTGTTCGGAAGAACCCTGTGAAAGTTGTTGTGAACTTGAACTCACCTGCTGGCTTGCAGAAGCTATGTAATTAGAACCCTCTCTCACACCCTGAACAATATCTCTAAGTTTGTAAACCATTTTGTTCAAAGCACCAGCAAGTTGTCCTACTTCATCTTTTTGATCTATATCGATTGTTGCTGTAAGATCTCCTTCGGCAACTTTTTCGGCAAAGTTCACTCCCTGATTCAAATCACCTGACAATTTCCGGCTGAAGAGAAGCACTACAATTAAGAAGACAATAACACCAATAACAACAGCAACAATTACTGAATTTCTCAATTTACTTAACTCTGCGAAAAGAATATCCTGGTAAAAAGAAGCTGCCACATATGCATCGATTGGTTTATAGTATTGGAAGTATTGGTATTTCTTTTTTCCTTCCCAGGTATATTCAGTCTTGGCACGATCGGAGGTACTGTTTATCATTTGTTTGAAGAACTGATCTCCTTTAGCACTTTCTCCTTCATGTGTTGGATGAATAACAAAAGTACCATCACTGGAAACTACAAAAGGATACCCTGTTTCAAAATATGATTTATTGCCAAAAATTTCACGGAGCCTGTCAAGGTTTTTTTCTGGTACCCCAACACCAATCATACCTACTACCTGGCCTTCACTCCAGACTGGTTCATACGCAGTTAGATACCATTCGCCAACAACTTTCGCTCTGCCCGAATAATTTGAACCACCTTGTATGGTCTTTGCAACATCAGAAGTATTTGGAACGAAAGTGCCTAACTGTCTTTTGCCATCATCGTTAATTACGCTGGTAGCCACCCTGACAAATCCACCTGACACGCGCTGAAACACAGAAGCTTTTGCGCCTGTCAGCTCCTCTATTTGATCTACAAAACGGGTATCTTCCTGTAAAATACGATTATCAAGTCTCCAAATGTTTACTCTTTTTCCAATGGAGTTGGTAGCTGACGCCATTGAAGTATAACTTGTATCCACTACTATAAAGTTACCTTCCTCTTTAAATAGATGATGTGCCACCTTCAGGGCGTTGTTTACATTTTCCTGGTTTTCTTCAATTTGAACATCTATGATATCCACAAGATCATCTAGTTGTTCATTCATCCGTTTATCGGCATTTTCGATGATTCTGTCCTTATTCATATCATAAGTCCAAAACCCCAGTGCGCCGATAATAACCACAATTAGGACACTAAGAATAATACTTAGTCTTGTGCCTATTTTAAAGTCATTTAATGATTTCATAAGGTTTGAGGTTTATTGGTTTAATACTCTGGTTTTTATTGGTTTATTCCTGTTCAATTCATACTATTAATAAGTTTTGGGTTTATTGGTTTATAAATAATCTAGTACTTAAATAATTAAACTTTCTGACAATGTGAGCTATATTAGAATCAATATTTAATCGGATTATATAAAAATTATGTTATTTTTTACTCTGATTATCAGAAGCCTGCTCAACTTCTTCTTTTTGATTCATTCCTTCTGTTGAGGACTGAAGACTAGAAAGCTCCTTAGCAGAAAAGACCTTATCCATATCAAGCAGCATAATGAATTTTTCATCAATCTTTGCCATACCGTAAATGAACTCAGATTGATATTTACTGCCAATTGAAGGTGGGGGTTGTATCTGGTCTTCTGTAATTTCCAGAACTTCCTGCACAGAATCAACAAGAGCACCAACCTGGACAGAATCATTTCCCATTTCTACTTCCATTACTACAATGCAAGTATTTTTAGTATATTCAGTAGCAGTCATTCCGAATTTTATCCGGGTATCTACAACAGGTAACACCTGTCCGCGCAGATTAATAACGCCTTTCATATATTCAGGAGATTTAGGGACTTTTGTAATCTTTGTCATCTCCATAATACTCAAGACTTTGCTCACATGAGCCGCAAATTCTTCTTCCCCTAGTTTAAAGGTCAGGTAAGAATTTATTCGTTTTAAATCTTCTTTATCCATAATTAACCTCCAATATTTTTATTTTGCAACATCTTGTTTTTCTTTTTTTCGTCCGGAAAACTGATCAATCATCTTATTTGTATCCAAAACAAGAGCCACTGTACCATCACCCAGTATGGTAGCACCGGACACAGATTCCTGATTTTTATAGATTCTACCAAGCGACTTAAGGACAGCCTGGTATTCTCCAATCACAGTATCTACAACCATTCCTATGCGTTTATTTTCATATTCCACAACTACAATTTCCTCCATGTCCGAACCGGATTCAGGCAAATTAAACTCTTCTCTCAGGTAATAGAATGGCACTTGCTCCCCATCCAGTACGATAAGATTATTAAAGGTGTCCACCACATCACTGTGTTTAGCTGCATAGATTTTATCGACAGCAGACAAAGGAATAATATAGCTGTTCTCTTCAATTTTCACCAGCAATCCATCAATAATAGAGAGAGTCAAAGGTAATTTAACGGTTAAGGTGGTACCCACATCTTTTTCAGAATCAATTTCCACTTCTCCTCTTATCTCCGCAAGTTTTCTTTTTACTACATCCATTCCCACGCCTCTTCCGGAAACATCGGTTACATTTTCAGAAGTTGAAAAACCCGATTTAAAAAGCAATTCAAAAACTTCTCTTTTCGAGAGATCATCTTCACTTCTAATTAAACCTTTCTCAATAGCTTTTGCACGAATCTTTTCCGTATCAATTCCTTTTCCATCATCGTGGATCTGAATATGTACACTTGCTCCTGAATAGAAAGCTTTTAGTAAAATTTTGCCTTCCTCAGGCTTTCCTTTCTTTTTTCTTTCAGCAGGTGTTTCAATTCCATGATCAATACAATTTCTTAAAATATGCAATAAGGGATCGGTAAGCGTTTCAATAATATTCTTGTCCAATTCCGTTTCCACACCTTCGGCAGTAAAATTAACTTTTTTATTAAGACTCCCGGAGAGGTCGCGAACCAATCGTTTAAATCTTGTAAGCATGGTTTCTACAGGCACCAGCGCAATATCAAAAGCATTGTCTCTTAACTGCCTGGAAAGTTTCTGTACATTTTCGGCAATCACTGATAATTCGCCATTATCAGATTCCTCAGCAAAAAGAGTTAAGCGGGCCTGAGTTGTAACCAGTTCGCTCACCAGGTTCATCATATGATCAATTTTTTCTGAAGCTACCCTGATGCTTGAAATTATATTATCTTTTCCATTGCCGTTGGCACCCTTTTTCTGAGTTTCCTTTTTTTCATTATTCCCATCCTTTGCTTCTACCTCTTTTACAAATGATTTGACCTGATCAACACCAATATCTTTATTGAAATCAAAATTATCACCAAGTCTTTTTAAAAACTTATCAGATTCCAGTAGGTTCCGTGGAGCCAGTTCATGTATTTCAATTTTCGACAGATCTTCGACAAAGATAAAAACATCATGTATTGCATTCTCATCTTCTGAGGTAGCCAGAATTATTTCCCAATGCGTATAACATTTTGAAGGATCGTAGTTCTTTAGTCCTGGAAGATTTGTAAAGCATGGAAGAGGCTTTATATCACCCAGGGAGGACATTTCATCCAGCAAGAATAAGGGATTTGTACCATCATCAAAAATCTTTTCATCAGGCTCAAAATATATATAAAACGTTTTTATATTATCTGTTTGTTTTTGAGGAGCATTAGATTTTTCTTCCTGGTTTTTAGTATTTTCCTCATCAAGAAATTTCATTACCTGGATAGAAAGGTTTTTATGTGTGGTCTCAGTATTTCTTGATAATTCCTCACCTTCCTTCAACAAATCTTTCAAATGATCAACTGACTGTAATGTAAGGTCCAGAAGTCCCTTGTTAATTTTTAATGCCCCTTCGCGAACCCTGTCATAAATATTTTCAAGGTGATGCGTAAAATCACTCAGCTTTTGGAAGCCAAACATAGAACCTCCCCCTTTCAGGGTATGCATTGAACGAAACACCCTTTCGACCAGTTCGGGATCTTCCGGGTTGCTCTCAAGAGCCAGAAGTGCATCTTCCAGTTCAGCAATGTTTTCCGTTGCTTCTTCTATAAACTTTTCTTTGAATTTATCCATTATCTCATAACTTTTTTAAGTGCAGCCAATAGTTTTGCAGGAACAAACGGTTTGATTATCCAACCTGTAGCTCCGGCTGCTTTAGCTTCTTGTTTTTTAGCTGCTTGTGATTCTGTTGTAAGAAAAAGAATAGGGATTCTTTTGTATTCTTCCTTAGCCCTTATCTCTTTAATCAAAGAAATACCATCCATTTCAGGCATATGTAAATCAGTAATAACCAGGTCGATTGGAGAACCATCCAGAAATTTCAGGGCATCGGTTCCATCGTTGCCAATCATAACATTATACCCTTCATTTTCAAGTGTAAAGCTAACAACTTCCCGAATACTTTCAGAATCATCAACAATTAGAATATTTTTACCCATAATTATAATTTTTATATCAAGTTTTTAAAAGAGGATCAAATCCGGAATTCTCAACCAACGATTTTGTTCCATCGGTTAATTCTGCAGAAATTTCGATTTTCTTCGAATACTCCTCAGCAGTTTTTCTAAGTGATTCAATTAACTGGATAAAAGACAGATCAAGATTTTCAACATTCTTAATCTGAACTTTTAACTCATTAAATTTTTCAAGTGCATCCATGAAATATTCCTTGATTTCAAGAGCCGTGTATATTGTTAGCTCTCTCTCAATGGTCATCCTGGCCTTTTTCTCCTTCTTGCTTCCAAAAGGAGTGATGCTCACGTGATTGCTATTTGTTTTCATATCTGAGTAATTATTTATTTTGCATTAAAATAATTCAAGTTCTCCGCTTTCATCTTCTATATCCATATCCGGATTATTTCCTTGAGTAACCTGGTCATGGATGAGAAATTCTGAGTTCATGGTATAATTATCTTTTAAATGCTTTAAGTTTTTATTTTTATCTTCTACTTCATCTTCCCCTTCTTTAAGTTTGAAATTAATGGTATTCAACTGTTCAATGATTTGGGTAATTATACTTTCAAAATATTCGTAATATTTAATGTTTCCTACTGAGGTTTGTATCTCAGAGATTATTTTCTCACTTAGTTCGTTGTTCTGCTGGAGCTTTTCTAAAATTTTTGATTCAATCTTATTTAGTTTTTCAATATAATTTCCAATTTTTTCAGGCAAAACAATTGTTTCTTCATAATCATTGGGAGAAATGTTTTCCGAAACGCTGTTTTTTAATTGTTCATTATAACCCGAAAGCTTATCAATTACCTTTTTCAACAACTCTGCATTGGCTGAAATATCTGAAAACAACTGAAATATCTGAGATTTAAGATGATTATCTTTTTCGTTACTTTCTTTTGCATTTTCAATTTTGTGAATAAATTCATCAAGTTTTTCAACCTTAGAAGCAATTGAATTTTCGACTTTAACTACATTATCAAGAATATCTTTTATTGAACTGACATATTCCTGAAAATACCGATTAAAATCGCAGAATTTTTCAATTTGTGTTTTGGCTTGTGATAATTGTTTTTTGAGAGAGTCCAGAAACAATTTTTGCTTCTCTGCATCAAAAGAAGTATATTCTGTACATTTCTTTGATACAATTGTCATATTTTCACCTATTTCAAGAAATTTCCCTGAAATTTTCTGGATTGCTTCCTGGTAATTTTTATTTGTATGCATCAGCTGGGCAGCTTGCAGCCCGGCAATATCTCTTATTCTGATAAAATATTTAGCCTTTTCATTCAGGGTAGTATTATTATTTTGATTTTTAAATTTATCCAATTCTCCAACCAGCTCTTTATGGGTACCCTGGATATGTTGCATTTTCTGTTTAATTATATCCTGATACTGTAAATTGGTAATAATATCGCTGATGCTTTGAGATGTTTCATCAGTTCGCTTTTTGATTTCCGGAATATGATCACGTGCATTCTTGTAGTGTTCGGAATAAGTAGATAATTCGTCCTTTAATCTTACAAGTACCTCATTAATACGTATTTCATTATATCCTGCCTTATCTATCTGGTTCTCTTCTTTTATACTGCGTTTTAGTCTGGCAAATAATTTTTCCAGAAGATTTAATTCTTCTTTTATTCCCTGCGCCAATTCTGCCACAGAATGAATGTTCTGATCTTCCTCTGCATTCTTATCAAACTTCAGGTTTGTTTCAAGGAACATCAAACTGGTAAGGTTCTGTTTAAAATTTTTAATAGGAAAAAAAGAGTGTCTTATCCCGGAAAAAATATTCTGAAGAATATCTTCAGCCAGCTCCAGATTATAATCCAGTAGTTCATTTTTAGCATTTAATGCACTATAAAACTTTTCAATATCTTTAAGAAAACCATTATTCTCATTACTTGCTATATAATCAAATAGTGAAGAGGCATTCTCAGAAATCTGATTAGCTACATTATAAAAATGTTTAAAATCTTTATTTAGATTATAGAAGTCTTCGGAAGATGTATTATGGAGAGACAAAATTTTATCGTCTATTTCAGAAAAAATACTGGATATTTCCTTTACTGAATAAGTTTCTAATAAATTCTGAAGTTTAATTTTATTTTCATTACTGCTATCCATAATCAATAGGTTATTCGTTCAATGCGTTGTTTATTTTTAAAAGAAACTCCGGGATGTCTATAGGTTTCTCTATAATATCCTTGGCCCCCAGGCCTCTTGCTTTTTGTTTATTTTCTTCATTGGCATAAGCTGTAACTACTATTACAGGGGTAAGAAAGCCAGAAGAACCATTATCCATTTTGCTGAGAAACATGAAACCGTCTTCGTTAGGCATTAGCAGATCAAGTAAAATCAGATCAGGCTTCACTCTATCAAACAATGAATGCGCTTTTTTAGCACTCTCAGCCAATTCTACTTCATATCCTGCATCTTCGAGAACTGCCTTTAAAAGAACCAGGTTGGTCTCACTATCATCGATTACAAGTATTTTTTTTCGGCTTAAGTTTTTCATATTTGTTATTTATCAAATATCTTTATTATATTGCAGTCTAAGATTCTAAATATTTACTGATACAAATTTACGTAAAAGGACTACTATGGTACAAGCATTTGCTAATGATATGGATTACTAAAAAATGGTGATTTATATTTATCAGTAAGTTGATCCAAATCATTTTAACCTTATAAGAATCTTTAAAACAATAATTTACAGAAACAAGAATGACAAGTAAAGAAAAACACTTTGCAGAAAAATATGAAGAAAAACAGAAGGGATTGATTATACCCTTTGCAAATTTGTTAAGCAATGATGAAGTTAAACTAGTTGAAGAAAATAGTAATATTGTTTTTTATAAAGCCCAGGATGTTATTTTCAAGCAAAACACGCGTACTTCCCACATAATGTTTATAAAATCTGGTTTGGTAAAGCTTTTTACTGAGAACAGGAATCAAAAAACCAAAATTCTTAAATTAGGAACACCCAAGGAGTACTTAGGTCTTAATTCAATCCTGGGAGAGGAAACATTTAGTTACTCTGCGGTAGCTGTAGAAGAGACAGAAATCTTTATTATAGATTTTAGCATTTTCGAACAAATTGTTAAGGACAATGGAGAATTTGCGTATGCTTTATTAAAGTACGTTTCATCAAGCAATCTAAAGTTATTTTCAGGACTTATTAGTCAATCACAAAAGCAACTCCCGGGAAGAATAGCTGATATTATTCTTTATTTTTCTGATAGTATATATAATTCAGAAGAATTTTTCTTTCCACTATCCAGAATTGAACTTGCTGAACTGGCAAGCACGACAAAAGAAAGTCTTATACGTACACTAACTGAATTTAAGAACGATAAAATAATAAAACTGGATGGAAGAAGGGTTAATATTATAAGTAAAGATATTGTTAAAACCCTAAGCAGGCTTGGCTGATACATAGAATAGCCAAAAATTGATTTCCTTCATTTTTTTATTTAAGAAAAAATAGTAATCTTTAAAACAATAAAAAGAAGATAAAACAGATGGATCAAAAGAAAATTTCTTTCCTGATTGTAGATGATATTATCATGAACCGTATTTTACTAAAAGAAATTATCAGCGACCATGCGGGAAGCATTATTGAAGCGTGCAACGGAAAAGAAGCCCTGGAAATATTAAAAAACAATGATATAGATGTGGTTTTGATGGATATTGAAATGCCTGTAATGAATGGGGTTGAAACGACAAGACATATACGAAATAAATTTGATTTTCCAAAAAGTAAAGTTATAGTTATCGCCTTAACAGCCCATAATCCTGATGATTTCTTTGATGATTATAACAATGCAGGATTTAATGAGCTCCTGACCAAACCTTATTCCTTTGAAAAGATAACCAACATTCTAGAATCGGTTGATATCATAAAAGAATAATACAAAAAAGGATACACCCGTTTAAGAATGTATCCTTTTAAAAAAATTATAGATTTTATTCAAATACTATTAAAGCTTTTGGTTCGAGAACCTGGAATGTAAAAGATTCTGTAAAATATAACTGCACTTCTTTGTCCGTATGAGATTCGTAGCCAATGGACAGATCTTGCCCCAGTGTCATTTTAAAATCCCCTCCACGTGTAGAAACAAGATAAGCTTCATCGATATTAGGATTTAGTATAATATCTCCACCCAGCAAGTCTTTAATTTGTTTATTCAGAGGGTATCCTTTTGAATTCGTAAAAGTTTTTTTCCATTTATCGATTCCGGTAATTAATTGATAAGGCCCTTCTATAGCACTATTTTTCATGATTCCAACCGCTTCAGCAATCTTTTCTATAATTTTATTGCTGTCAGCAGGGAATTGCATCTTATTATGATCTGAAGAATTTATCATGCCTGTAATACAACCTTTTTCAAATCCTTTATAGATTGCATCTTCTTCAAATTTAGCAATCTTTTCGGCAGCCATTTCAAGAGGCTCCAGGTCAACATCTTCTGCACCTCTTACAGCATTATCTAATTCCCAGATATTTATTTTAAAACTTACTCTTGATTCTGTTAATGGCTGGTAAGTATTAATACCATAGTTAACTTCTCCTTTTTTCTGATTTTTAGGGATCTCAAGACGACCTAATGAAAATCCTCCAAAAGACCATCCTTTTGGGCCCTCAATATCAGCAAATTTTCTTGCTGTAAGTTTATTCGTTAATACATCCTTTGCTACATCATATATTTCATCCCAGCCTTCCTGGGTAATGGGCGCTAATTCTTGGCGTAAAATATTCATAATACCTCCTTTTATTTTAATTTACCAATTCCTAAATCGTTACCAGTCTGGTTGTCATCTCCTTCATCCTCTTCGTGATCATCATGATGTTCATCCACAATATCTCCTTCTTTAAACAACCAATTTCTTAGTTCTTCATCCCATACCGGCATGTTCCTTCTTAACCATTCGATGGCCATACATGCATGTTCAATTTCTTCATCACGATTATGGGCCAGTACTTTTTTTAATTCTTCATCTTTTGTTAGATCAACCCGTTGATTATACCAATCAACTGCTTCAATTTCTTCTTTTAAACTATTAAGAGCTCTCGTAAAATTTTTTGCCTGTTCTGAGAGTTCATTAGCTTCTTCATGGTATTGAGACATATTAATCCTCCTTTTGTTTATATATTAACAATTTATCTTTAACACTTTAAATGACTATAAAGGTAAAAAAAAAAGACGAACTATTAGAAAGTCTGGAGAAGTTTTCTCTGGATAGTCAGGTTGGGTAAGTAGTTCAGAACATATACCGAAATATTTTCAATTCCAGTATCGTAATACCGCTTAAAAAACTGAAAATGAGAATGACATAACTCAGGGCGATAGGCATTCATGCAGGACTGGAATTCGTTTCCAAATTTATACATTAAATTGAAAAAATAGTAACCTACATCATACCCATGATACACATAATTAGTGGGTTCTCCTTTAAATTTATGTCTGTATTTCCGAATCACATTTTTAACTGTAGCATTCTTATAATCGACATAGAATGGAGTAAACAATGAAAGCTGCAGATTATAAAAATATTCAATTTCTAGATTTCTAAAATTAAGCCAATTGGAATAACCAAATAATTTAATATTGTAATCTTTTTTAGCCAGAGTATTTAAATTGGTTACTACATCAGTAACAAAAGCCTCGTTTCTGGAGGGTACGATTACAATATTTTTTTCCTTTAAATTCATAGCCTGTTCCAGGTAATAAAGACTATCCTTAAAAGCCACTTCTTTAAACCTGATATCAGCAATAGAGGTGTCCTGCGAAATACAGGAAAAGACCTTGCTTTTAAAATACTTAATTTCAGGGTAATACAAACTGTCTCCTGTATGCACAAGAACCATATTATGATTGCTGTAATCTGAAATATAAGATGCGAACTTTTCAAGTTGTGCATCCCTGGATGGCTGTATTTGTATAATGTATGGATTTTTGCTCAGTTGTTCAGTTACCTTTGAAAAAGGTGAGATAATATGAATTTTTTCTTCCCTGGCAAATTCAGAAACAATTTTGAAATTTTCTTTATACACAGGACCAATGATTAAATCTGTCTCACTAAAATCATTTTCATAAAGGATACTTCTCACCTGGAATGAATCGCGTTTTGTATCATAAACACTAAGCTTAACTGAGATTCCTGTATTTTTGATGGAATCAAGGGCTAACAGAATACCCTCGTAAAATTCAATAAAATTTTCAGAAGAAGGATAAATATAATATGGTGAACGACGGATTTTCTTATAATTCTTCTCTCCTTCTTCATTTACTTCGGAGCTATCAATATAAAATTTCTCAGCATTTTTCTCAATGTGAAAAGGTAAAAACAGTGCGGCATGAATTGTTTTATTTTTATAGAGTGCGGAACTGTCGCACCTATCCATCAATTGCTCATTTATTTTGTAATAAACAGGAACAGTATCTTTTAATCTTTCGAGCTCTTCTGCTTTTTCTTTTGCAAAAATATGTGATTCCTCTTCCGAAACAGCAGGAATTTTAATTACTGAATTAAACTGTAATTCTTTTTTTAACAAATACGGATTAAGTTCTTTAATTTTCTCGATGCTCACTCCATATTCTTTTGAAATAGAATATAAAGTTTCCTTTTTATCCACTTTGTGGTATATAAAATTTTTGTCTTCAGCAATACCCAGTGATTTACCAATAGTTGTATCTTTTGATGATATCTTCTTCCCTTCTATTTTTTTTAACTTCTTTAGTTTGCCGGTTCGTGGAATTTTAATAGTTTGCCTCGCCTTTAATTCCTCATCCATTAAAACCGGATTGTATTGTTTTATGGCCTCCTCTGAAACATTATAGCGTTTTGATAACGAATATAAAGTCTCTCCCTTCTTTACTTTATGGTAAGTATATTTCTCTTTAGCTTTCTCTGATTTTTGTTTTAAATCTTTTTCTGAAAATGGGATTTTCAGGGCCTGCCCCGGACGTAAACCCAGCAGGATATTGGGATTTTCACTTGCAATCTCCCTTTGTGATACATTATACGCTTTAGAAATTGAATAGAGGGTATGTCCTTTTTCCACAACATGAATATAATACAGATCCCCGCCTATTATAACTTTATTATCAGATCTTTCAATCTTTAAGGTATCTTCTTGTCCAAATGTGGAAGAAATCGAAAAACTTACAAAAATGAATAATAGTCCCAGCTTAAATATTTTGTCCACTTTCAAAAAATTGATTAATTAATATACAAAAGTAATAAAGAGTGAAGCAAAAAAAAAGATAAAAAAGTTAAATAATATAAAAAGCCTGTAGTCTTTTAGCTACAGGCTCTAAAACATTTGATATAGAATTTTTTTAATGTATTAGTTATCTTTCAATACATTCTCATCATACTCAAGTTCAAACCTGAGTTTATGTTTAGATTCTTCTTGTGCGAGAGATAAAAACAATTGCTTCATCTCTTCATTATTGGCTTTTTCTGAAAGATCCATATAAAGCCTGAAGGCAGCTTTTTCTTTATTCATTGCAAGTACTAAAGCATCCTGGTAATCCATATCCGGCGTTGGATCTACATGTACCATATAATCGCTAACCTTTAAGTCTTCAACCTGCTGTTTATCAAGCTTATATGTTCCTTCTTCTTTCAGTTTACGGATTTTTGCTTTATGTCCGATTTCTTCCTGTGCAAATTGGTTAAAAATCTGCTGCATCTCTTCATTTTTGGAATTAGCAGCAAGTTCATTATAAAAATCAACAGCTTCCTGCTCGGAATTCATAGCAAAATCCAATATATCATCAACTGTGTGAAACTCTTTCATATTATTCATATTTTTAATGCAATATAAAATTAATTTTCAACTTGAACAAATTCTTTCTTCTTTGCTTTAAAAGCATTGTCAAATTTATCATCAAACTTTTTTACAAGAATATCACAACCATGATTAAAGAACTGAGTTTCTTCACTGTCTTCCATGGTATATTCAAAATTATATTCGAACGCAACATTCTCTGGCAATAATTTAATGATCTCTTTTCTCACATCATGGGCATTTTTAAATTTATTTTTTACTTTCAGCATATCCATCATATCAAGGATTTGCTTATACCCTTCTTTTTCAACCTTACTTTTCAGTTGTTTTTCAAACTGCTGAATATAGCGCTGTGCATTTGTAAATGTTCCTGAAGTTTCAAGTGGGAATGTAGCTGGCAGAATTAAGTCTGCTTCCTGTGCTGTTTCTGTAATAAAGTAATCCTGAACCATTACAAATTCTGCATCGCTAAGCCATTTCATAATTCGCTCTTTATCGATTGCACATCCTAACGGATCTTCTCCAAAAATATAGTATTTTTTAATTTCACCCTTTTCCATGAGTGTAATTGGATCTTCCTCTGGCAATTCAGGTAAATTATCAACACCCCAAAGTTTCTTCAGTTTCTTTGCAAACTTCTTATCAGTTAAGTATTGATTTCCTACTCCTCTGTCAGATATTATTCCCATATCTATAAGTCCTTGTCCGTTATTTTTTTCTTTCAGGGAAATCAGACCGTTGGCTGTTTTTCCTAATTTGCCTGTCAACATTGCCAGGTTAAACATTTCTGCCCCTGTAGCAGGTGTTATATACTTCTCAGAAAAGAGAATTATAGCATTTTGTTCCTTATTATATTGCTCGGCAAAGTCGGCCAAATGCTCTTTACAGCATACGCCACTCTTTTCAATTAATTCATCAAAACTCTCCTCCAGCAATTTCTTCTTATATTCTTTAAAATCTTTGCATCGATCTTTAATAAATTTCTGATTTTCCATACCTTTTGAAAGGAGATAATGATTTACTGCTTTCACAAAATGGTAATAGGATTTTATCTTCAGTTTGTGATCGACTTTATGCTCCATACTTGATTTCTCCTGGTTGGTAACTAAATTTACAGGAATGTTATTTTTATTTCGGGCATCATTTACCATAAATCCAACGACGCCATTATCCTCATTTAATTCGGAGCCAATCAAATAAATTCTACTTGCCTTTTCAATTTCTTTAAAAGGAAGATTTGCTTTATAATTTTTATCATTTCCGTAAAATGAATTCAGGTAATGGAAACTGTAAATGTTGTTTGTATTAGCTCCAATCCTGGCGAGCTTTTGCAACAGATACATCTCTTCGTTAGATAACCTTGCACCGGCGAAGAAACTATTTTCATCCGGATCCACACCTTTTATCTCGTCCTGTATTATATCGTAGGCTTTTTCAAAATCTATTTCTTCGAATTTGCCGTCTATTTTCAGAAGAGGTTTGGTAATCCTGTCACCTTCGTTCAGATAATTATATCCAAATTTAGGATATTTGCATATATTTCCATCGGTATTAATTAACCCTTCTTTTCCTGTTGTTCGTAGTACAAATCCACTCTTATGGTGATAATTTACTTCACAGCCGACAGAACAGTAATTACATATCGAAGAAACCGTATCCCATTTTATTGGGGCAGGTTTAAACTCAGTGTGTTCCGTAATTGCACCTGTAGGACAAGCAGATATGCACAATCCGCATGATTCACAATTTGTTTCTGTCAGGGACAATCCCATAACCGGGGCCACATAAGTTTCAAATCCCCGATTAACCATGCCTAAGGCATTTGCTCCTACCACTTCGCTGCATATACGTACACAACGGGAGCAAAGAATACATTTATTGTTATCAATTTCGATGAATGGATGAGAAAAATCAACATCATGTTCATGAAAATCGCCATCAAATCTATTTTGTTCAGCCCGGTATTCACTGGCGAGCTTTTTCAGATCACAGGTGAACAGTTCACTGCAACCACACTCCATACATCTTCCGGTCTCGTTATCAGCTACCTGTTCGTTTTTGTAACCCAGTTCAACTTCCTTGAAGTTCATCCGGTTTTTGGGATCAAGCGTGGGCATTTCTTCTCTCATTTGTTGCTTATAACGTTCCGCAAAATCATCCTTGGTCAGTTCCCTGAAATTGCTCTTGCGGCTGATAAATTCTTTTGGTTCGGGCTTGATTTCTTCTCCCTGAAGATATTGGTGACAACTTCTGGAAGCTATCTGTGCCTGCTGCACTGCTTCAATTATTGTGGCCGGGCCAGTTACACCATCTCCTGCGGCAAATACATTTTCAATGCTTGTTTGCAAGGTTTGCTCATCAGCATCGATATCGCCCCAGCGATTGAGTTTCAGTTCACCCTTTGAACTGTTTTTATTAATGTCATCAAGAAAATTCACATCTGTCTTCTGTCCAATAGCAGCCAGGACATAATCAAGTTCCATATCAAACTCTGAACCTTCAATAGGTATGGGTCTTCTTCGGCCCGAAGAGTCCGGTTCACCTAATTCCATTTTAATCAGAGTGAGTGACTTCAGCTTCCCGTTTTTATCTTTATTAACCCTTACTGGATTTGTAAGGAACATATATTCAACGCCTTCCAGTTTTGATTCATGCACCTCTATTGGATTTGCAGGCATTTGCTCCTCTGCTCTACGGTAAATCACGTATACTTTTTCAGCACCGCACCGGAGAGAAGTTCTGCAACAATCCATAGCTGTGTTACCACCGCCTACTACGGCAATCGTTTTACCACTGAAATCATATTTTTGGCCGGTCATTTCCATGTTTCTCAGGAAGTCAATTCCTGAAAACACATTTTCAGCATCTTCACCTTCTGCTCTTATAAGCGTCCCTCTTTGTGCACCGATTGTTAAGATTACTGAATCATATTTCTTTTTTAAATCTTTATAACTCAGATTGTCTCCTAATTTCTGATTGCAAAAGATATTAACGCCCAGTTCAGTAATGGTTTCAATTTCTTTGTCAAGCACATCATTAGGCAAACGATATTCCGGTATACCGTATCTGAGCCAGCCTCCCGCATGAGGAGCGGCTTCGAAAATATCACATTGGTGTCCTTTTTGCTGCAAGAAATAAGCAGAAGAAAGCCCACCCGGGCCGCCACCAATAATAGCGATTTTTTTGCCTGTTGCAGTTGCAACTTCTGGTTT
This sequence comes from uncultured Bacteroidales bacterium, assembly GCA_964461045.1. Lineage (GTDB taxonomy): Bacteria > Bacteroidota > Bacteroidia > Bacteroidales > UBA12077 > JAGXLC01. The sequence goes on from CAYWSJ010000011.1 coordinate 36,551, forward strand.
AAAATGATCAGTACCATTAAGAAGGTCTTTATCTGCTGCAAAACGCTTAAGATAATCAATTCCCACGCCTGTTCCTTCATCGAGATAGTTTCTCCTACAGGCCAGCTCACAAGGTCTTACACACACACGTCCACAAATAGCCGGCAAAGGATTGGTTTGTTTGATCAGTCCAATAGCTTCGCTATAAAGACCTTTCTCTATCAATGAGATATATCCCTGAACGTCAACACCTGCAGGACATTCTTCTGTACAGGGTGCCACACAATCAGCAAAGTGATTGCTGACCAAAAGATCTAAGGCAGTTTTCCGGGCTTTTTTTACAGCTTCGTTTTTCGTGTATATTTTCATTCCCTCTTGTATCTCTGTAGAGCAGGAAGGCTGAGTTCCTTTGCCCTCAATTTCTACTACACATACAAAACAGGAAGAGTAAGGTTTTAACCTGGGATCGTTACAAAGAGTTGGAATTTCAATTTCTTCTCTTTTTGCTACCTCAAGTATTGTTTCACCTTTATATCCTTCTATATTCTTATCGTTTATGGTTATATTGAGTTTTTCTTTCATTTTTCAAGGCTTTTCTTTTAACAATCTTTAAAATAATTACGACAGGATTATTGCATCAAAATTACATTTGGAGTAACAAACCCCACATTTTATGCAAACATCCTGATCTATATGATGAACTTCTTTGCGTTCGCCTGAAATGGCGTCAACGGGGCAATTTTTAGCACAAACAGTACAGCCCGTACATTTTTCGGGATCAACAGTGTAGGTAATTAACTTCTTACAGCTCTTGGCCGGGCATTTTTTATCCTTAATGTGAGCTTCGTATTCATCCCTAAAATATTTAATGGTTGTTAATACAGGATTGGGCGCTGTTTGTCCGAGTCCACAAAGAGAATTTTCTTTAACCTGATGAGCCAGTTCCTCCAATTTTTCAATATCACCCTCCTGTCCTTCTCCTTCAGTAATTCTTTCAAGAATCTCCAGCATTCTTTTAGTACCTATTCGGCAAAATGTACACTTCCCGCAGGATTCTTTTCTGGTAAAATCGAGGAAAAACTTTGCAACATCAACCATACATGTGGTTTCATCCATAACTACCATTCCTCCTGATCCCATAATTGCACCCGTAGCATTCACAGAATCATAGTCAATGGTAGTTTCCTTCAGGTATTCCGGGATACATCCACCTGATGGGCCTCCCAACTGGACAGCTTTAAACTTTTTATCGTTTTGTATGCCACCTCCCAGTTTAAAAATTATGTCATTTATTGTAATCCCCATGGGCACTTCAACAGAGCCACCATGATTTATTTTCCCTGTAAGTGCAAATACTTTGGTTCCTTTGCTTTTTTCGGTACCATATTTATTAAAGAATTCAGCACCGTTTAAGACTATTTGCGGAACATTGGCATATGTTTCCACATTATTTATGTTGGTAGGTTGCTCCCACAATCCTTTTTCAGCAGGGAATGGAGGCCTTTTGGTGGGCATTCCCCTGTGTCCTTCTACTGAGGCCATTAAAGCAGTTTCCTCTCCACAAACAAAAGCACCGGCACCTTCCTTTACATAAAGATCAAAGTTGAAACCTTTCTTTCCAAGGATGTCTTTACCCAGGTATCCATTTTCGCGGGCCTGATCAAGAGCAATATTCAATCTTTTAATGGCCAGGGGATATTCAGCCCGGCAATATATAACTCCTTCGGATGCACCCGTGGCATAGGCTCCAATAATAAGACCTTCAATAACAGCATGGGGGTCTCCTTCCAGCAGTGACCGATCCATAAATGCTCCCGGGTCTCCTTCGTCGGCATTGCAAATGATATATTTTTTATCAGCCTGATTTTTATAAGTAAACTTCCATTTCATTCCTGTAGGGAAACCACCGCCACCTCTACCTCTGAGTCCTGAATCGAGTATGGTTTGAATCACATCTTCCTGGGAAATATCATTGGTAATTACTTTTCTGATAGCCTGGTAACCATCCTTTTCTTCATACTCCTGAATTTTCTCCGGATTAATCACTCCGCAATTTCTTAAAGCTATTTTAGATTGTCCTTCCCAGAATGAATCATCTTTTGTTTCAAAAAGGTCTGTTTTCACTACATAATCCTTTATAGGTTCATTGCTTCCTATGTGCTTATCCAGAATTTCCACAGCTTTTTGTTCGTCTATCTCACCATACAAATAAGACCCTGAGTCGTCCACTACCTCAACAAGAGGCTCGCGATAGCACATTCCTATACAACCTGTTTTTGTAAGTTCTATATCAAGTTTATCGGCTTCTTTCAGTTCTTTGATTTTATTGTAAACTTTATCAGCTCCGGCAGCAATACCACAACTTGCCAGACCGACTAATATTTTAGGTTTTTTCATAATTATAAGATTAGTTGGGTTCAATAAGAAAAAGAGCCTAATTGCTCTCTTTAATCTTTATTTCTTTTATAATTTTAACAGCTTTCTTTCCGGTTAATTTTCCATAAATGGTTCCATCAACCATCATTACAGGTGCTAAAGAGCAACAACCCAGGCAAGCCACCGACTCCAGTGTAAATATATTATCCTCAGTTGTTTCTCCATCTTTAATTTTTAATGCATCCTCAAGCGACTCGGTAATTGTTCCTGCATCCTGTACATGACATGCAGTACCATGGCAAACTTTTATTATATGCTTCCCTACAGGGTTTAATCGAAATTGGGTGTAAAAGGTTGCCACCCCATACATTTCGTTTAATTCAATACCTGTCTTTTCAGACAATTTAATAAAAACATCATAAGGCAAATACCCGTAGATGTCCTGGGCACCCTGCAAAAGAGGAATCAGGTTACCTTTTTTATTCTTATACTTTTCAATAAGCGGATCGAGCAGACTTAAGTCTACTTCTTCCTGATCTGCAATGTCTTTTTGTTTGGGAATTCTTTGAACTCGCATAGAATGAAAACTTTAGTTATAAATAACCAGAAATATTTAAATAAGGGCTTAATTTATAATATGTATTTATAAAAACAAAATGTAGAAAATATGCTATACAATAATCTCGTTTTAATTTTACACATAATGGAACCTCCAATCCTATTTAGAATGATTCTTAATTGCAAAATATCGTTTTAAAGAGCCAATAAAAATCAATCATTTACGAAAAAGGCGAAGTATAAATCCCGGAGAATAGATATGATAGAAAATATAACCTGAATTATAAATAATTTTCAAGTTTTTTAAAAAGTAATTCAATATCTACGGGTTTGGTAATATAATCATCGCATCCTGCACTTAAACATTTTTTCTTATCATCAGTCATTGCATAGGCAGTTTGGGCAATAATTGTGGTTTTTTTGTCTTTTTCTCTTATTTTCCGGGTAAGATCGAGGCCTGTCATTTTTTCAAGCCTGATGTCCATTAATATTATATCCGGCATTTCCCTGGAATAAATTTCCCAACCTTTCTCAGCATTTTCAGCATGTAATATCACCGCATTTGTAGGTTGCAGGAGATTTTCAAAATACAGATAACTGGTATAATCATCCTCAACAATCAAAATTTTTCTGTTTTCCCAGTTATAATTGGCTGTTTTAAAAGAGAAAGAATCAATATTTTTATTTTCTTTTAGCTGGAAAGGAAAAGAAATACCAAAAGTACTTCCTTCACCCGGACTTGAATCTATATGAATCTCTCCGCCCAAGAGTTCTGTAAGTTTTTTTGTAATAGCCAGTCCTAAACCTGTTCCTCCATATTGCCTGGTATTTGTTCCATCAGCCTGGCGAAATTTTTCAAAAATAATTTCATGCTTATCTTTAGAAATCCCTACTCCAGTATCTTTAACATAAAACTCAACTGAAGACTCTTTTGTTAAGTAACCAATTTCAATATAGCCTTCATTGGTAAATTTAAGGGCATTTTCCATAAGATTAGATAAAATCTGTTTCAGTTTTCTCTCATCAGAAAATATGGTCAGTTCTGAATGTTTTCCAGGGGTTCTGGCATGAATATCAAGATTACTTTTCCCGTAGGTTACTTTTTCTTCATTAAACATATCCCTGATATTCATTATAAATTTATCAAGAAATATTTCATCCTGTTCAATTTCAAAATGGCCGGCCTGTATTTTAGAATAATCAACAATATCATTGATTATTCTCAATAGCTGATTTGAACTTTGGTAGATAATATCAACATAATGTTCCCACATATCATCAGTCGCTCCTTCGCGCTTTAACAATTTAATGAAACCCATAATACCATTCATTGGAGTTCTTATTTCATGGGACATATTTGCCAGGAATTCGGATTTAAGCTTATCCGATGCCTCGGCTTTTTCCTTTGCTTTTTTAATTTCTTCTTCTTTCTCTTTCAGCGGCCTAATATCAGTAAGTACAACAATAATACCGTTAAAATTATCATTTTTAAGAATGGGACTTGTTGTGACATATACAGGAAGTCTTTTGCCTGAACTTGCCTTTACCTGTGCTTCATAATTATCGGGTAATTTATTATCTCTTTTTTGAATTATCTGGTCAATCTCATTTTTCATCCCTTCTGGCACAAGTACACTCCAGTTTTTGCCAAGAATATCATTCTTTTCATAACCTGTTAATCTATAAAAAGCGGGGTTGGCAAAAATGATATTTTGATCTTTATCCTCAACAATGATGCTCTGTTTCATTGTATTCAGAATCGTCTCATTGAACTCTTTCAGCTCCCTTATTTTATTTTCTGCTTTAATTTGCTGTGTAATATCTTCTTTGAGACAGATGAAATTTATTATTTCTTTTTCTTCATTAAAAATGGGTGCTATAGTTGCTTTTTCCCAATAAACAGAGCCGTCTTTTTTTACATTTTTAAAGGTTCCCCTCCATTCCTTACCCTCCAGAATTGTATTCCACAGTTGTTCAAAAACTTCTTTATCAGTATCTTCAGACTCAAGAAAAGAAGGGTTCTTACCAATAACTTCTTCTTTTGAGTAACCTGTTGTCTCTTCAAATTTTGGATTTACATATTCCAGGCACCCTTCTTTATCGGTTATCATTACGGAAGAAGGGCTTTGTTCCAGTGCTATTGAAAGTTTACGTATTTCAGATTCAGCCTCCCTTGTTTTATCTTTTTCCGCTTTTAGTTTCATTGCATTTTTAAGGGCAGGCCCAAGACGCACCAGTCTCTCTTTCAGAACATAATCCCAGGAACCTGATTTAATGGTATCTACAGCAGTTTCTTCGTCCAATGTTCCTGTAACGACAATAAATGGGATTTCTGGCTTTATTTCCCGGACTATTTCTAAAGCAGAAATAGCATCAAACTGTGGCAGGGTGTAATCTGAAAGAATAATATCCATTGAAAATTCTTTCAGTTCTCTTGAAAAATCTGTCTTGTTATCAACTACATGAAATTGTTCTATATTAACCTTAGCCCTTTTTAGTTCAGCTTTAATTAACTCAACATCAGCAGGATTATCTTCCAAAAGGAGTATGGATAGTTTTTTTTTCATTTAATTGATGAATAGTAAGAAACCGTTTTGATTTTATTAATATAAACTTCTGTTCAGCAGCAACCAATAGTAACCAACATCGGATACAGCCTTAATAAATTTATCAAATTCCACGGGTTTTTCTATATAGCTGTTGACACCTAACTTATAACTTTCCACCATATCTTTTTCTTCGTTTGATGATGTAAGAACAACCACCGGGATAAACTTTGTTCTATCATTATTCCTGATCATTTTCAGGATCTCAAGCCCATCAACCTTGGGTAGTTTTAAGTCAAGAAGAATTAATTTGGGCTGAACTTCCATTTTTCTGTCGTTGTATTTTCCTTTGCAGAACAGAAACTCCTCAGCTTCTTCTCCATCAGAAATATGAATCAATCTGTTTGTCAGTTTATGTTTTTGTAAAGCCCTTTTAGTCAATTCTGCATCATTCGGGTTGTCTTCTATCAGTAAAATTTCTACATTATCATTTGCCATAAGAAGAAATGTTTCATTATCGAATTTAAATAAATAAATCAATTTTTACAAGTTAAACTGCATTATTCATAAATTTTTATAAATATGAATAAAATGCAGATTAACCCCGACTAAGGTTCACTAAAATTTTTAAAAAATTTTAGTGAACCTTAGTCGCTGTCGAAGCCAGGAATAATTTTTGAACGGCGAAGCCCTCAACGAAGTTAATTATTCGGGTTCACATAAAAATAAAAAATACTCCCCTTACCAGGTTCTGATTTTGCCCAAATCTTTCCTCCATGCTTGTTTACAATTCTTTGCACAATACTAAGCCCTATACCCGAACCTCCATATTTTTCATCATTGTGTAGTCTCTGAAAAGCACCAAACACTTTATCAATGTATTTCATATCAAATCCAACGCCATTGTCCTTCACATAAAAAACCTGTTTCTTCTCTTTCTGTTCAAATCCAACTTCCACATAAGCAACTTCCTTGTCTATTGTATATTTAAAAGCATTAGAGATAAGATTAGTAAAAACAATCTCTAACATCCGTTTATCTGCTACTACTTCTGGTAAAGGTTTCAATACAAACTGATGTTCTCTGTTTGTAAGATTCACTTTCTCATGTTGGTAAACTTTCTTAACCAGTTGAACTGTGTTTACCTGTTGTTCTTTTAGTGCTTTCCGCCCCAAACGGGAGAAAGACAACAAATCTGTTATTAACTGGTTCATTTTTAACGCATTATCACGAATAATCTTAAGATATCGTTTGTTATCTTCAGAGATATCTTGTTCAATCTCTTCCATCAGTATTTTAGAGAACCCATCTATTGCTCTAAGTGGCGCTTTCAGATCGTGTGAAACAGAGTAAGAAAAAGATTCAAGTTCTTTATTTGTTTCCTGCAATTGTGCGGTTCTTTCCTGCACTCGGTTTTCCAATTCCTTATTCCAGTTCTTCAATTGTATTTCTGCTTTTTTTCTTTTAGAAATATCCTGGTGAACGCCAATAACTCTAAGCGGGTTACCTTTTTCATCTCTTTGAACAACTTTCCCTTTGTCGGAAACCCATTTCCAGTATCCGGATTTTGTTTTCAACCTGTGTTCCGTATAGTAGCTTTTAGTTTTTCCATCCAGATGAGCTTTAAGTTCTTCATAGACTCTTTTTTCATCCTCAGGATGCAGCATAGTTTTCCAGGTATTCACATGAGGTTTAATTTCATTTTTCTTATAGCCCAGCATTGAAGCCCATCTTTCACTAAAAAATACATAATCTGTCCTTGTATTCCAGTCCCAAAGTCCAAGCTCTCCTCCTTCCAATGCCAGGGCAAGTCTTTCCTGGTTGTTTTTAAGTTCTTCCTCTGTTTCTTTCAAATCTGTTATATCAAGAAACGAAGCTATTCTCTCTTTCGAATCAGGAATCATCTTAATTGTTATGTGTATATACTTTAGAGTATGCTCCTTATCAACAAATCGAAAATCGTATTCACGCGGAACATCATTACTATAGGGTCTGTTCTTATGGTACCATAACATACGTGACAAATCATCTTCATGCACAAAATCCGACCATTTCATATAGTTGATGATTTCCTTCTTAGAATATCCGGATAATTTTTCGAATCCCTCGTTACACATTGTAATTACCTTATCATCTCCAAACACAAAGGTAGCTGTTCCCGTAGTTTCAAAAAGAATTCTGTACCGTTGCTCTTTTTCTCTCAATTCATTCTCATATTCTTTTCTTTCAGTAATATCCCTGGCTACAATTAATACGCCACTACTACCTGTGTTCTGTATAATAGGAGAAGAATTTACTTCTACAGGCATTTTTTTCCCTTCCTTATTGATAAATTCAGTTTCATAAATAAGTCTTTCTTTATTTCCCTGTTTTCTTTTTGCTTTCCGGAATTCCATTTTATTCCATACTTCCACAGGCAAAAAATCTTTAATATATTTTTTTTCAACCTCTTCCCTTCTTAAACCAAGAAAGTTTAAGGCAGCCGAATTCAGATACCGGATTTTTCCATTCATATCATGAATCCCTATTATATCGCGGGCGGTCTCTGCCAGGACCCTGTACTTCTCCTCACTCTCTATCAATGCCTGTCTGTCATATTTCTCCCTGGTTATATCCTCTACGAAACCTTCAATACGAACATATCCTTTTTCATCTACAAGCACAGCCTGACCTTTTTCCCAAACCCATTTTTCCTTTTTATCTTTTGTAATAATTCTGTATTCAATCTCAAAAATTTTCCCAATTTCAATATTTTTCTGAATATGATTCCAGACATATTCCTTGTCGTCAGGATGTATGATATCACCATAAGAAATAATATTGTTATCAATAATTTCATCTTTTTTATAACCCGTCAGACTTTCAATTCCGGCGCTTAAATATTTCATCGTCCATTCCCGTTCGTTAATGCATCTGTATACCACGCCAGGCAGGTTAGATATTAATATTTCGAGTCTTCTCCTGTTTTCAAGGTTGTTAAGCTCAGCCATCTTTCTGTCTGTAACATCTATAACCTGGCCAATAAAGAAATCAGGTTCCCCCTTTTCATTTCGAATAAGACTTGCGTTTAAGATTCCATAAACAGTATGTCCTTTTTTATGTATAAACATTTTCTCGATCCGGTAAGAATCTCTTTCACCTTTTACTAACTCTTCCTGTTTTTTCATGTTCTCTTCAAGGATCTCAGGGTGTGTAAATTCCCATATTTTTTTTCCTTTCATTTCATGTTCATTATAGCCTAACATGTGGCAATAAGCCTGGTTCGCCTCCACAATTTCAAAATCCAGCCGGACAAATGCCATCCCTACAATAGAGTTATGATATAACTGGCTAAATTTTTGCTCACTCCTTTTGAGTTCACGTTCTATTTTAAGTTTATTCGTCACATCAACAGCAATACCACCCAATAAAGGCTTTTTGCCCTCCCTGTCAATTCTGAATTTAATTGTCTCAAAATCATCGGTTTTCCCTTTCTCATCGGGTAATGACTGATAAAACCTTTGAAATCCCTCTTTAAATACCAGTGCATCATCTTTGCTTATTTTTTCTGCATATGATTTTGAAAACAGTTCATCATTCGTTTTGTTTTTCCAATCAAAATTTCCTAATCGCTTTTGAATAAAATCATTGACGTAAAGCAACCGAGATTCTTCATCTTTAATAAACACTCCTCCGGGGAGCTGGCTCATGAATGCCTCAAAAATTTCCTGGTTTTCTTTCAATTCTTCTCTTGTTTTATAAAACTCAGACACATCTTCCAGGGAGGCAACTCGTTCTTTAGTATCCCCAATAAGTCCTATTTTTAACCTAATTCTTCTTTTTTCTCTTTTTTTATTCAGGAAAGTAAATTCATATTCGGTGGGTGGATTTCCTTTTTGTTTATTTCGCTGTTCATGGTATCTACTCATTTTTTCAAGATCATCCGCAGAAACAAAATCAGACCATTTCAATTGGTTTTCAAGCTCTTCCCTGCTGTAACCTGATAATTCTTCAAATTTTTTATTTGCCATTCTGATGACACTGTCATCTCCAAACAAGCAGGTTGCAGTACCTGTATTTTCAAAAAGTGTTTTGTATCTTTTATGTTCCTGTTCTAACTCGTGCTTCACCTTGTAATAATCACTAACATCAAAAGCGATTCCAAGCATTCTTACAAGGTTTTCTTTTTCATCAAATACAGGATAAACAGCAAGTCTGGCAGGAAATTTCTCTCCATCCTTTTTTACAAGGCACAAATCATCATGAAAGCCCTTTTCCCCTTTGCTCATTTTTTCCATTAAAACCGGAAAATTTTCCTTGTCTTTCTTCTCATGTAGTTTAATTATCGGGGTTCCTATCAATTCATCTTTTGGATAATTGAACAAATTCTCTGTTCCGGTATTACAATCCAGAATTCTTGAATTTTCGCCGTTTATATCGGTTACAATAAAAGCAGTATCTTTAGTAACCGAAAACAAAGTTTGTAAAACCTGGTCTTTTTCTTTCAACTCCTTTTCCAACTTTTGAATTCGTTCTTTAAGTTCTGCGGGATCGTCTGTTGTTGGCATGATTGAGGAATATTAAAGTTACACTTTTTAGCCTGAATTATTCATAACCCCGCCTTAAAAGAGGGGGTAGTAAAATAATATCTTTAAAATTTGATGAAATAAAGTTTTAATAAAATCAAAATAGTTTCTTAAAGTTAACTGATTCAAAAATTGAAAACAAATTTCAGGGAAGGTTTTGAAAAGAGAAAATTCAAAAAAGTTGATTTTATTGAAATACAAGCTTAACAGAAAAATAATCATCACAGATAGATAAATTATTGAGTTAATTGTATTTTTGCAACTTAAAATTTCAGGGTTTGAAAAAATTTATCATTGGCATACAGGAACATGAACTGCTGGGTGTTATTGCCCAGGCTTATATTATTGACTTACTGCCCAATAAAGGTTTCTACCCGATTGTAGCCAAACTCAACAGCCTGAATATTGATTCCTATGCCTCTCTTCTAAACACTGATCAAATTGAAATGGTGAACATCATTGATAAATATAGTGATACCAATCTTTTCAAACTATTTTCAAAACAAAAAAAAGCAAAAGATCCAAGGAACTTTTTAGCAAATATAACACAGGAATTTGCCAGGGAAAAAATTCGTCCATACATAGAAAAAAGACAGGCTGAGCTTGCAGAAAAAATATTTAAAACAGACACCCAGCTATATTTTAAAGAAAAACACAAATTCTTTAACAAGGATCATCAGATAAAGGTCTTAAAAGAACCAGCGGAAACAATATTTAACATCATCAGGCAGGAAGAGGGAACCCGTTATTTTCTCTCAATTCGTCAGCAATCAGAAGAGTTGAAACTTGTTGACAAACCTTACCGGATTTTGTCTCATAACCCTTGTAATATCATTATAGAAAACAAGTTGTTCCCTTTCATAGATCTAGATGCCAAAAAACTAATTCCATTTTTTGATAAAGAATCGATTACAATTCCTAAACAGTCAGAAAAAAAATGGTTTGAGACCTTTGCATTGCCAAACATAAAAAAATTCCATGTGCATGCAGAAGGTTTCAGCATTAATGAAATAAAACCAGAACCCGGGGCTGTCTTATCCCTGGAGCATAATTTACAGGGTTTTCCCTCCTTTTTACTGTTGTTTAGATATAACCAGGAAGAATTTTATGCCAACCAGGGTCAAAAGATAAAAGTTATCCTGGATGATCAATCGGGAACTTACCGTTTTTACAAAATAACAAGAGATATTGCCTGGGAACAAGATATGTATAAAAAATTAGAAAAGCATGGTTTGATTCCCAACAACTTGTCACACTTTTCATTATTTAAAATCCAACAACAAAAAGATTATGACCAGGTGCTTCACTCACTGATAAGATGGATATCTGAACACAGAGAAGAATTAAAAAAAGAAGGGTTTCAGATTCGTCAGAATCAGCTGGAAAAAAGATTTACACTTCAATCTCCCGAATTACAAACAAAGATTAATGAATCAACGGATTGGTTTGATATAGAAGCCACTGTTCGGGTGAGAGAATTTTCAATTTCTTTTACAAAACTAAAAAAACATATAAAAAAAGGGATCCGGGAGTATCAATTACCAGACGGCAGCTATTTTGTAATTCCTGAAGAGTGGTTTTCAAAATTTACTGACTTGTTTAAATATGGAACTACAGTAAATGATACCCTAAGAATCAAGAAATATCATTACAAAATACTGGAAAGCAGCCTGGGGAAAAGCAAAAATGATTTTGCCAGGCAGCTTAGTCAGCTCACGAGCGAGATTCAGAATGAAGTAATACCTACTCCGGAAGATTTCCGTGCTACACTCAGGCCTTATCAATACAAAGGCGTTCAGTGGATGGCCCTTTTAAAGAAACATCAATTCGGAGGCTGCCTTGCAGATGACATGGGACTGGGAAAGACCATACAAACACTCTGTCTTTTAACACATGAACGAAAAAATAAGGGTGAGCTTAAAATTTCAAAAAACAGAAAAAAGGATGAAGAAAAACAGCTTAACCTTTTTGAACCTGAGGATGAAGCAAACACAGTAACTGTAAATGGCAAAGCTCCTAACCTGATTGTACTGCCCACCTCCCTGATTCATAACTGGGAAAATGAAATCAACAAATTCTCTCCCAAATTAAAAGTTTATAAATTTATCGGGGGTAACAGAACCCAAAAACCCGAAAAACTTCTTGACTTCGATATAATTCTAACAAGCTATGGCATCGCAAGAAATGAATTTGAATTTTTAAAAGAGATCCCTTTTCATTACCTGATCCTGGATGAAAGTCAGTACATAAAAAACCCCTCTTCAAAAATATACAAAGCTGTTAATGAAATTAATGCTGAAAACAAACTGGTTTTAACCGGTACCCCAATAGAAAACTCTCTTTCTGACCTGTGGGCGCAGTTAAATTTTGTAAACAAAGGTATGCTGGGCTCATATAACTTTTTTAAAGAAGAATTTCTCACTCCTATTGAAAAACATAAAAACCAGGAAAAAGAGGAAAAACTTAATACTATGATAGAGCCTTTTATCCTGAGGCGTACCAAAGAAGAAGTGGCAAAAGAGCTTCCGGACAAGACTGAGCAAACCATATATTGCGATATGACCGAGGAGCAAAAATCATATTATGAAGAAGAAAAGTCAAAATACAGGAATGCCATACTGGAGCAGATTGAAAATGTGCATGAAAATGAAAATTCAGTAATAAAGGTTCTCGAAGGACTTAGCAGGCTGCGGCAGGCTGCTATTCACCCGGCAATGGTTGAAGAAGATTATTTCGAATCTTCAGGAAAATTTCGTGAGATAATTGAATCATTAAAAAATATAGTTTCTGAGAA
>CAYWSJ010000012.1:0-46926 GCA_964461045.1 uncultured Bacteroidales bacterium
AGGATATCCGAATGAGGGTATCCTGTATTATTTTGGGTTTGCTGAAAAGCATCTCATCTAACACGTTGGCTTCAGCCCGCAGTGTTAGTATACAGCTTTGCTTAGCCGCAATTTATCTGATGCACCAGAGACTTTTTCGATAATTCATTAATAAAAAAGGCAGCAAAGAGTTGCTGCACTAAATAATTATATTGCTATATCCTTTTTTATGTTCGTCTTATTTAGAAAAGTTTATCAAGAACTTCTTTAACTTCCCCGAGGCCGGGATTAATATCAAAAACATGAGAAGGTTTAAGGTAATATAATTCATTTTCCTTCCTGAAAAGTTTTTCACCTCCACCAGTGATATTCAACATGATGGTTGCGTTTTTATCCACCTTGTTTTCTTTTACTGCATTGATAAGGGTTGCAGTAGCTATGCCAGAGGCAGGGTGCAAATCAATTCCTTCCAGTTTTTCAAACAGGTCAGATACTTCTTTTGCTTGCTCATTGGTTGCTGTCAGCACTTCTCCATCTGTATCTTTCAGTGCATCGTATAGTCCTCCACGCACGCCATAGGGAGGTTTTCTATTGGAGAGGACTTTTGCGATAATCGTTTCAACCTGTTTTCTGGCTTCATTATCATCTATTGGTAGAATATCTCGTGATTTTGCTTTCCAGGCTTCATATAGTGGAGTAAATGGTTCATTCTGAGAAACCATCAGCTTCATCTTGTTGTTCCCGAATCTTCCGTCCTGTATGAGTCTTAGGTTGGCTTCCCATGCGGCAATTGCTCCAGTTCCACTTCCTACTGCCTGGAAATAATAATCAGGAATAGTTCCAATTTTTTCTGCTGCAGAAAGAACCGTTGTTCCCATCCCATCTCTTCGGGCAACATTTTTAGCTCCGCCTTCGGCTATAAATCCATCGAGCTGACAGGCAAGGTTTGACAAATAAATGGCATCGAAATAGTCGCTGCCTGAGCGGCTTACAACAAGACGAACATTATCGTTAATGGGCTTGTCAAACCAAAGTGCATCAATGTTGTCTTCCGGGACAGTCAGCAGGAGCGGAATATTGTTGTCTGAGCAAACTCTTGCAAAGGCCCTGGCTGTATTTCCAGCAGATGCAACAACAAGAACATTTTTTTCTTCAGAAGACAAACGTCCGCATACAGAGTATGCCTCTGTTTCTTTAAATGAACAGGTTCGCATCATTGCATTTACTTCGGGCCAGTAACCACTGAAGGTAATGTAAAGATTTTCTAACCCCAGATAATTCGCTAATTCTGTACTTTTGTATGTAAATGGGGCAGATGATCCTTCCAGTGTTTTGTGAATCGGCAGCCAGTCTGCAAATTTATACAGACCCCAGGAATTGTCCTTAAATTCTATTTCTTTCTTTTCATATTTAGCCCGGATTAATGTTGGTACAGTTTCCTCGGGTGCTGTTAATAACCACCCGCTGTCTTTAAATTGTTTTCCGGTATTCACCGATTCCAGTACATAGTTTGTAGGTTGAAATGAGTTTGCCATACAGAAATTTATTTGAATGAAGCACAAAAGTATAAAAAAGATCATAAACAGGTAAATCTCGGACTGAAATTTTGATGCAGAAACCAAAGATGGAATTTTATTTTTCTTTTAGCATAATACCGCTTCCGCAACGGCCACATTGAGCGCCTTGTTTCCTGGCAGAAAAGAACATTTCATTGTTTTTAAATGTGTTTAAAAAGCTATTTTCAATATTGATTTCCGGAACACCCAGTGCTTCTGCCTGTAATTGATTCGCTTTCCACAGGTTGAGCATAGCTTTGCCATTGTCTTTTTTATCAATGATTTGTTCTGAACTAATTCCGTAAGTATCCTGGTATTTGCTAACCACCTCACCTCCAACTTCATAATCTTCTGGGCCAATGGAAGGTCCAATGCCTATTAAAATATTTTTTGGTTTTGAAGAGTATTTCTCTATAAAGACATTTAAAGTTTTTGAAAGAATTTTTTTCATGGTACCCTGCCACCCGGAGTGGACAACTCCAATCACCTTATTTTGTTTGTCATATAAGATTACCGGGACACAGTCAGCAGTAAGAACACCTATAAAAATATCCGGCAGATCGGTTACCAGGGCATCCGTATCTTCAAAAGGTTTTTTCAACTCTTCATACGATTGGATTGTTTTCACATTTCCGCTGTGAGTTTGTTGGGGAAAGGTAAAACGGTCAATGGTAATTTCCATTTCATTTGCAAGTCTTTTGCGGTTTTTGATGACATTGCTTTCTTTATCGCCTGCCGTAAGACTTAAATTCAGGCTTTCATACTCGCCCCGGCTTACCCCTCCGCTCCGGCCTGAACAAAAATGAGTAATGTTATTATGATTTGACAGATGGTCAAAATGCCAGAGCGTTATAATTCTTTTTGTTCTTTTATACATGGTATTTATTTGATTTAATGTTTAAAGAATCAGAAATTCCGGGAAAAACAATCCTGCCCAAATTAATCCCTGGTACAAGTTAAAAATGTTTTATTTGCATGAAACAATAAAGTTGCAAAGATTTGACGATAAAAGAGCAGCATTTATTTTTTTTCAAGTAAAAAAAATTATTATTTTTGCATTTCCGATTAAAGGGTCGCGTGGCCGAGTGGCTAGGCAGTGGTCTGCAAAACCATGTACGGCGGTTCGAGTCCGCCCGCGACCTCTACAAAAAAAGGCAACTCTCTGAAAAGAATAGTTGCCTTTTTTGCTTTACTTATTTTTGGTTTTGTTAATCCAGGTTTGAAAATTTAAAGCCCATTTCAATTTTATTCTGGTCTTTCTGTAAAATTTTATGTCCGTAACGATGCTCTTCATCCCAGCTTCCACCATCTGAAGGAATAAAGAAAATATCTGCAAGGCAGGGATCTTTTCCGTTATCATTTTCCATAAAGATTTTAACAAACCAGGTTTCTTCTGTTAATAATACATTAGGGAATGAATAGGGCCATTTAAAGGTTACGTTTGTTATTTCATCTTTATGAACAGTTTGATTATGAAAAGAATGGTTGTTGTTTCCCACATCCCATACGTCAGGGTTGGATGTTGGGCCAAAAAAAGCATACAGAGATATACTATCCCCATTAGTCTGCTCAATAAGATTGCTTTGAAGTTCATTAATTTTAAAATAATCCAGGTACCTGTAACCTATTTTTACTTTTTTTGTAACAGATGATTTGTTACCAGTTTCAGAAGCACATGTTAATGTCACTGCGTAATCAGCGCCTACAAAGCCATTAGGTATGCTATAAATGTAAATTGGATTCTTCTTTTCTGAAGTTGCTTCAGGATTATCTGAATTAAAGATCCAGGAATATTTTTCAGCGTTTTTACTTTTGTTAATAAAATAAACAGTGTCTCCGGCTTCATAATAGTTTTTGTCTGTACAGAAGTCAGCATCTGGTTCAATTGTTATCTCTTCTTTTATTTGTTCTTCGCATGAGATAAGTGTTGCAGTGAGGATAGCTAAAATAATTACACTAAATTTTGATCTTGTTTTCATTGTTTATTTAATAATTTTTATCTCTGATTCAATTCCTATGCCAGATTCATTGAATTAGAGAGAATATTAATTAAAAACACCAGGGCGCATAATATGTAAACTGATAATTTACAGGAGCTTGTGCCCGATAAAAAAGATAAAAAATTTTAATAATTGATTTTCTGATTATGGTTATCCCATGCCTGGATTTATGATTGTCTTGTTACCAGTTTAAGATGATTACTCCGCGATCCAGCAGTATAAACAGGGTTCCGAAAAGAATTCCATATAATGCATACCATTTTATAGGGATATATTCCAGGGGTGATATTTTTAGTTTAACGTAATTGTAAATTATAAGAGCAAGTTTTGCTATGAAATAAGCACTAACAGTTCCCAGTGCAACACCAACCGTACCGTAGGGCCCAACCAGCCAGAAGCTTAGTGTGATGTTTATAATTACTTCCAGAACAGCCACCACTAGTACGGCACGGGTTTTTTTCAGTCCCATTAAAATTGTATGCGGGAAAAGCAAACGGCTTAATATGGTTAACAGATATACTACAAAAATGTCAGCACTTCTGATAAATTCCGGACTGAACATGAATTTGTATAATGGCTCTGCAAACAGGAGTAAAACCATTGAGAGCGGGAACATTGTATGCATGATCCGCAACGACTTGGTTTTGATTTTTTTCAGCGTATCCTGGTGATTTTCTTTGGACGAAAACTCAGTTAAAAGCGCATTGCTAAGACCTGTGGCCAACATAATTACGAACGGCAATTCTTTGGCGCCAAAGCGGAAAACAGCAAAATCGTCGGCCGAGAAATGGATTGATATCACCAGTCCGTCTACATACTGCGCAGAACCACTGATAAGGGCACTAAACAGTAACGGGGTGGCCAGGGCGAGTAACTCTTTAATGAAGGGAAAAGAGAACTGAATTTTCGCGTAATTGTAAATGAGGGTTAACAGCCAAATGTTCCTTAAAATTGAAACCATCACGAGACCACGTAGCGACCAGATTACAGAATACCCAAGTATGGGTGGCAGAATAGCTGCAACAAGCTGAATGGTATAAGTAATGTAAGCATAGCTTAAAGTATTGCCGGATTTGTTTTTAACTACATAAATGTATTCTACCAGGTTGGCCGGGGCGCTCAAAAGCAAATACCATAAAGTGACATTAAGCAGGGGCGCTTTTCCTTTATGCCCAAAAACCGAAAAATGATCCTGGATAATTATTCCAATAATGAAAACGAACAGGCTAAAGAAAACCAATGTAAGAAAAGTGTTAAATATTTCCGGGGATTTGTGTTGTTTTTCATTCGCCAGGTCTCCAAATGTATTACTCCCTTTGTAGAGAGGCAGAAAAGCCTGGATGATTCCCGTTACCCAAAAGAAACTTGCCAGGTTTACCATGAAAACGGATATCTCAAAAAGACCAATCTCCTCTTTCGACAGCCCGATTTTCGTAAAAACAATGGCAATAACCAGGAATATAACGAACCTGAGTGTATTAAACACCTGCAATCCTGCTACGTTACTCACATTTCTCCGGGGTGCCAGCCACATTAATTTTGCTTTTTTCTTTTCTAATCCTGGACAATTATATATAAAATATGGATTAAATTGCAAATAATCATAAAGAAAAAGTTTTTTTTAAAAATTAAAACGCCTATTAATTATTAACAAAAATACTCATTTACCTATCAAAACTGAGATTACGCTGTTAACAATAAGTGTTTTTTGTTAATAACTATATTCAATTAATTTCTGGTTATTACAAAAAAATATGCCTAAATTTGAAAATGAAAATTAAAAAATAGTTAATTGTTTGATATTTAATACATAAAAATTGTTAACCCTAACTGAACCCATGTATGAATGATCAAGAAGATTCCATAAGTATACTGGAACAAATACGTTTGGAACAACCCACTTTTAGTCACCCTGCCACAAAGAAAACCCCTTTGATTGAGATGGATTACGACAACGGATATTTTCTTTTTTCTGGTCGCTCAATCCCCAAATATGCAAGTGGTTTTTACTACCCAATCCTGGAAAAGATTGATCGTTATATCCAGGAGCCTAATGAAAGCAATGTTGTTGTTTTCTTCATGGAATACCTCGACTCTGCTTCCTCAAGATTAATCCTGTCTGTTATTCAGCATTTTAAAAAGCTGGTTCAGAGAGGTCTGTCTGTAAGTATTGAATGGCATTATCTTGAAGATGATGATGATATATTTGATACAGGAAAGACCTACTCCGAACTGTCAGGATTGGATTTTAAATTCGTATGTCATTACGAATAAAAATTTTTCTGGCATAAGAATTAACGATTATTAAATTTTTCAATATTAATTGACATACCCCTGAAGATAAACAAGTGAAAAGGGAATAAAAATATCCAGTATAATCGCCCCCAGAGTCCTTTTGGTCTATAAGTTGCTGTTTGTACAATGTAATTTGTATCATTTTTTTCTGTTATTCTGAATTCCAGCCATGCTTCACCGGGTAACTTCATTTCAGCGTATAAGATGAGCCTGTCTTTCTTTTCGCTGGCGTATATGACTCTCCAAAAATCCAGAACGTCTCCTGACTTCATTTTATCCGCATTGGTTCTGCCTCTTCTAAGCCCTACTCCTCCAAACAACTTGTCCAAAAAACCACGAAATTTCCATAACCAGTTTGCGTAATACCAGCCTCTTTCTCCGCCTATGTTCCATAGATTTTCTTTAACCTGTTTAATTTTTCCTTTGATTTTTACCTCGCGGATGTCTTTATAACATCCATAATTTGGAATTTCAATGAATTCGCTAAGATCGGGTTTTATGTTACCTGTAATAATAGCATCTTTCCAGCTTGATAAAACCATGTTTTGTTCTGTTCTCTGAAAAGCATTCTGAATAGCCTGTTCATAAGTGAGTAACTCTATGTTTATAATATTGTTTAAGTTGTTTTCTCCACATACCACATCAACTTTCATGCTGTTTACCAGGTTAACTGCCAGGTTATAAGATGTTGAAGTGATGAAATAAAGCCAGTACGAAGATAAACGAGGTGTCATAACTGGTATTATTTTAATCCATCTTTTAAGTTTTCTTACCCGGGCATATTTTAGCAACATTTGTTTGTATGTTAATATTTCGGGTCCTCCAATATCATAAGCCTGGTCGTAAGTTTTAGGATTTGCAATTGCTTTGATAAGATAATCAATCACATTTTTTATGGCTATAGGTTGAATTTTTGAATTTAGCCAGCGGGGAGCCACCATTACAGGTAATTTTTCCACCAGGTCTCTTAGGATTTCAAAAGAAGCGCTTCCCGAACCAATAATGATGCCCGCCCTTAAAATCGTGAGGTGAGGGTTAGCATCAGTTAAGACTGATTCAACATCTTTTCTGGATTGCAGATGCTTGCTTAATTTTTTTGCGTTGCTGATTCCGCTCAAATAAATTATTTGCCTGGTGCTTGTTTGATTTATGAGCTTAACAAAATTTTCAGCAGCTTTATTTTCCTTTACAGGGAAATCCTTTGTAGTACTTCCCATCGAATGAATTAAATAATAAGCCACATCAATATCCTTAGGAAAAGTTTTATGCTCCTCCGGCTGAAGAAAGTCAATTTCCAGGATCTGAAGATTGGGATGCGTAATACTTATTGTTGAAGCATTTCTGACAGTAGCAGTTACTTTATATCCTTTATGCAGAAGAACAGGCAAAAGCCTTTTGCCAATATATCCGTTTGCACCTGTAAGAAGTATATGCATAGCATTTGGTGTCGGTAAAAGTGCTGTGACTAAAACTTTGATTTCAAATTCGTTCTTTTAAAACAATTGAAATGAAGAAGTGTTTACCTGGGTGAACTTTATTATTTCTTAACGGGTTTTACCAGTCTGAATCCTACATCTTCCTGGCTATAACCGGGGAGTATCTTATTCCTTTTTGAAACGATGCATTGTTTGGGGTGTGTTTTGAAACTGCCTCCTCTTTTTACTCTGTAATGGCTGAATTCCGGACCTTTGGGGTTCTTTTTCGGACTGTTTTCATAGTATTCTTCTGAGAACCAATCGTTACATAACTCCCAGACATTACCACTCATATCATACAGGCCAAGCGCATTGGGTTGCTTTTTGCCAACGGGGATGGTTCCTTTTCTGTATTTGAATTGTCCGTCATCCGTGCTAAAGTAGTTTCCTTTAAACCAGGCTACTTCTTCAATGGTATCGTTGCCACTGAAAAAATAATCATTTTGTTGCTTTCCTCCTCTGGCCGCATATTCCCATTCGGCTTCCGTGGGCAATCTTCCCTCTGCCCAATGACAATAAGCCTTAGCCCCATACCAGGTAACTTCTACTACAGGATGCTTATCATAGCCTTTTACAACAAAAAATTGTTTGTTCTTGTATTCTATTTTGCAGCTTTCATCACCAATGTCAATATATTCGAATCCATAATAACTCCCACCCGGGTTTGCACCTATTTCGTTTAAAAAACGGCAATAAGAATCATTGGTAATTTCGTACCGGCTTATATAGAAGTCATCCAGAGTTACCCGGTGAGCAGGTTTTTCGCTATCTGTGCATTCGTATTGCCTTTCTGTACAGCCCATTTTGAAGGTTCCGCCCTTTATAAATACCATATCGGTAGTTGGCGGCTTCTGCCCATAAATGCCTGCTGTAAGAAGAATAATAAGCAATAAAAGAATGGAGGTGTTTTTCATAATGATTATATTACCAGTTTTGCCCGGCAAATATAAAAAATCCTGAAGGATCGTTTTTATTTATTATCAAGTGAAAAGATGCATTGGTCAATTTTTTAAGTTCATTGATTTTATTTTTGATTATCCGTTGTGTATAATTTAAAGTTGCTAATTGTTCTAAAAATAACTATTTTCACAGTACAGAAATTCAGTCTATAACATGGCATTTACTTTTAAAAGTATAAATATTATCAGGGGAAAACTGATATATGGCTTAACATATTTGTTTTTATTTATAATTTCATCCCCAGCTCCCGGAACCAATCAAAAAACAGACAGTCTTTTGATTCAGCTGAAAAATGTTGAAAAAATGGTTCGCCCGGAGAAAGCAAAGCTTTATAAAAATCTTGCTTCAACGTATTATTTTGATCACAGAGAATATGATTCTGCACTTTATTATGGAAAAAGATCATTGCAAATATATAATGCACTTAAAAGTTATCCTGATGTTGCGTATGTTTACAAAATTATGGGATACGCCAAGGTAGATGGAGAGAATTACAAAGAAGGAATCATTTATCTGGATTCTGCTCTTCATTATTACAAGGACATGGATGTTTTACTACCTGTAATTCAGGTTTATACTAACAAAGGCATTGCCTGCAATTATATTGACAAACCTGAGAAGGCACTTTTAAATTTTCAGAAAGCGGTGGATTATAGTATTCAGTTGGGCGACAGCAACCAGATTGCTATAAATACATTGAATACAGGAATTATGTACAACTCAATGGGACAATACCCCAAAGCTGCAGAATATCTTACAAAGGCTGCTGAAATATTTGAATTTATCGGAGATTCTGTTACAGCCGTAAATACTTTTATTGAAATTGGTGATGTTTATTTGAACTGGGAAAAATATGATATTGCGCTGGAATATTACAGGAAGGCTTCAAAATTAAAAGAGAATGTAAAAAATGAAAAGGTACTCGTTTCTTTATACGATGCAATGGGATATGCTTATCAACAAAAGGATAGTATGGTTTTGGCTAAAGATTATTTCAAAAAAGCATTGGATTTAAGCCGGAAAATTGACTATAAAAGTGGCAAGGCACAGATATACTACAGGTTGGGTAATCTGGCCAAGCTTGAGCATAATTATTATCTTGCCGTTGATCATTTCAGAAATTCTCTGAATATTGAAAAAGAAATTGGTTCGGTTCAGGATATAGTTGCTCTTGGGAATGAACTTTCAGAGTGTTACCTGGGAATGGGAATGTATAAGGAAAGCCGGAAAGAATTAATGAAGGTGAATAAGAAGTGTAAGGAATACCAGTTTCGAAAACAGTTATCTACAAACTATTTTTTGCTTTACAAACTCTATAAAAAACTTGAAAATTCTAATAAAGCCCTGGGATACTATGAAAAACATATTACTTTGAAAGATTCAATTTACGGTGAAAAACAGGAACTGCTCATGGAAGATCTCAGGAAAAAATATGAAACTGAGAAGAAAGAAAGAACCATTGATAAGTTAAACACTGAAAAGCATTTACAAAGCCTGAAAATTTCCAGGCAGAACCAATTGGTCATTGCCTTGGTTATTGGTTTCATTTTGATTTTTCTGGTGGTGTTTTTATTATATATCCAATGGAAAAGAAAAGAGGAGAACCGAAGACTTATTATTCAACAGCAACTTTTTCGTTCGCAAATGAATCCTCATTTTATTTTTAATGCTTTAAATGCAATAAAAAACTATGTAACTAAAAATAAAGGACCAGAGGCTGTTGATTATCTTGTGGATTTTTCCTGTTTGATGAGACTCATACTGGAAGGGTCTTCCGATGACTTTACTACCCTGCAGCAAGAGACTGAATTATTAAAAAGTTATCTGAACCTCCAGCAATTGAGATTTAATCAAAGCTTTGAATACACAATTAAAACAGATGACTCAATTGATCCGGAAGAGATTGTTTTTCCCTCAATGCTTTTGCAGCCTTTTGTGGAGAATGCAGTAGAACATGGGATGAAAAAAGGAGGTTCAAAAATTGATATAATTTTTAGACAGGGAAAAAATAAAATCGAAGCAACGATAATGGATGACGGCCCCGGATTTCATAATAGGAAAACTAAAACAGGTACCCACAAACCTAAAGCCTTGCAAATTACACAAGAGCGTTTGAGGTTATTGAAAAAAATGTATAAATGGGAAATTAAATATACTTTGCGTGCTGTTGCAGAAGAATTTAAAACCGGTACAATTGTTGTATTTGAAGTACCCTATAAAACTAATAAAAAAAATCTTTTGTGATAATGGAATCACTGAACGGCAATACAATAAAGGTAGCTATTATAGAAGATGAAAAATCAGAAAGGGAAAATATTCATCTTATTATTGAATCTTATTTTTCTGACATAATAATTGTCGGTGAAGCTGTTTCAGTGGAGGAGGGGGAAACGCTTATTAAGAGAACAAACCCTGAGATAGTTATTATGGATATTGGTTTGAAAGATGGAAATTCTTTCGAATTACTGAACCAACTGGATAAAATTGATTTCCAGATTATCTGGCTTACAGCGTATGAAGAGTATGCCATTCGCGCTTTTCGGATTAGTGCAGTGGATTACCTCTTAAAGCCTTATAAATCAAGCGAACTTGTAAAGGCATTGATGAAAGCCAGGGAAGATTTGAAAGAACAAGTGTATTTAAAAAAATTGAGAGCCCTGGTAAACAATTCTTCTGGAAAAACTGATAAACAAATTGTATTGCATACTGCTGATTCTGTGCATGTAGTAAGGATAAAAGATGTTATAAGGTGTCAGTCTGATAATAATTATACCACATTTTTTCTCGAAAATGGGCAGAAAATACTCCTGTCAAAGCCACTAAAAAAATATGAAGATCTGTTGTCTGATTTTAATTTTTACAGGGTGCATCAATCACATCTTATAAATCTCCATAAGGTGAGTAAGTTAAACAAAGGCAGCAACAGCCGGGTATTACTGAATAATGAGGAGGCTGTGCCTGTTGCTCACAGTAAGATGAAAGAGCTTATAAATTCATTAGACAGCCTGTAAATCTGAATTCTCATATAAACCCATAAAATTCTTATCCATCCTTCTATAATTCTCATTTGGCCTTATTTTGGAGTGGATTTTGAAGTTTGTTTTTCGTATCTTGCAATTAAAAACTAAAATTAAAAGCTATGAAAAAACTTTACCTTACTTTAATATCAATTTTTATTTTTCTCTTTGTTTCTCAGGGAGCATTTTCCCAACTGACTAACTGGGTAAGAACCCTGGGAGGGGCCGATAACGTTCTTGTTGTTGATAGTGATTACGATGAAAGCGGAAACCTTTACTTTGTCGGAACATTTTCAGGAACAGTGGATTTTAATCCTAGTCCGTTTCTTTCCGCTACTCTTACTTCAAATGGGGCTTATGATATTTTTATCACCAAGTTTAACCAATATGGGAGTTATCAATGGGTAAAAAGAATAGGCGGTACCGGTTGGGATAATGTGAAATCAATAAAAGCTTATCATGGTTCTCCTAATGATGAAGGTTTGTATATTACCGGGGATTACGAAGGAACAGTAGATTTTGACCCTGGAGGAGCAACCGATGAGCATACTGCAAGTGATGGAAATGATGCTTATGTGCTTCAACTTGACTTTGACGGAAACTGGAAAAGTACTTTTGCTTTTTCCGGTGACGGATATGAAACCATTATGGATATTAGGGTGATGGAAAATAAATTTGTGTTTGCCGGATATTACTGGTCTCAGTTTGATTTATTACCTGATAATGCTGGAGGCCTTATAACTTCCGAAGGGAATTATGATATTGTCATAGCTGCGTTTAGTCCGGCCGGCGGTATTTACTGGTTAAAAACAATTGGGAGTACCGGTTCCGATAAAGCATTGTGTATGGACATGGATGCGGCCAATAATTTTTATATAGCAGGGCAGTTTAAAGGTGATTTTGATTTTGAACCGGGTACGGGAACCACCAATGTGTATGCTGTTGATTCAACAGATGGATTCATATCTTGTTTCGATTCTGATGGAAATCTGCAATGGGTAAATACAGTGGGAGATACCTCTTTTAATAAAGTAAGTGCTTTAACCGTAAGGAATGATACAATTTGGTCGGCAGTATATTTTCAGGGTAGAGTTTCTTATATATCCGATTGGATACAAGGTATTCCTGTTTATAATACCTTCTACTCAAATGGCTCATACGACCAGTTATTGAGAAAAGAACTTACCGATGGCACTGTGTTAACCGATCAATATAACCATTTGGAAGGAGAAGGCAATGTTTATATTACTGGCATGGATGCAGACGAAAGGGGGAATATTCTTCTGGCTGGTTATTTTGGCGGAAATAACCTGGATATGAATCTATCTGAAGAAAATAGTGTATTGTACAATTCAAATGGGGGGGATGATATCTTTTTAGGAAAATACAAGGGGAATTATGACTATATCTGGAGTCATCATTACGGTGGTTCTATGAATGATAAAACTTTTTTTGTGGAGGCACGAAGGAATGATACCATCTCAATTGGAGGCTTTTTCATGGATGAAGTGGACTTCAATCCCGGAGGAACAGCAATGAACAGAACATCAGAGGGAAATCTGGATGCCTTTTTAATGGACGTGTTCCCCTATAACAATGAAACAGATATTCTTACTTTTGAACTCGATGAACAAGTTTCACCAGCTGAAATTGACAATGTAAACCATACCGTTGATGTAGAAGTACCTTTTGGAACAGACCTGGGTTCTCTGATTCCTTCAATAACTGTTTCTGAAAGAGCAGATTTTCAGCCTTCTGATGGCATCGCTACTGATTTTACCAATCCCGTTGTTTATACGGTTATGGCAGAGGATAGTGTACATGAGCAGGAGTGGATAGTTGATGTGATTTGGGCTGATAATACGGAAGATGAGATACTGGATTTTGTTCTGACAGAACAGACCCAGCCTGCTGACATTGATACGGCAAACCATACAATTGATGTTGAAGTGACCTACGGAACAGATATTACTCAGCTTAGTCCTGAGATAACAATTTCAGATAGTGCTACCATTGATCCGGAAAGCGGTGCAACAGTTGATTTTACAAACGAAGTAACATATACAGTTACTGCTGAAGATGGTATTCATACAAGTGAATGGACAGTCTCTGTTACTGAAGAAGAAGTAACTACCACGGAAATTCTTGATGAAAACAGCTTTCTTATATACCCTAATCCTGCTTCTGAAAGAATTGTTATAGAAGCCAATGGTAACCAAATGTTTGTTTTGAAGATCTTTAATAATGAGGGAAAACTTTTTGTGAATCAGAGAATTAATAAAAATAAATCATTTGTAGACATAAATGGATTCGATCCGGGTTTTTATCTTATTAGCATTAAGTCGGGAGACAGAACAATTGTGAAAAAAATCCTGGTAAAGGATTGATTAAATAAAATTTCTGATTAAATGAAGTGCGTGGTCTTAGCCATGCACTTTTTTTGTTTATATGAATGTGTTTTTTTATGTATTTTTAACATTTCTTTTAAGCAAAAGTTATCTTAATTTGTTATTTTCTCCGTTTAGTTAATATCATTATGAAGAAATATAGAAATGATAAAATAGAAATTGGTGATCAACTGAAACCTGTTCCAAAAGAAGGTGAAAAGGAGGAGCATTTAAGGTTTGCCAGTCGTTTTGCTCGTAAAACAAAGTCCATTCTTGAAGATGCCTGGAATGGGTTTGGGAACGAAGCAATTGAAACCAGGGATATGTCTGTCGCCTTTTTCCATTTGCTTGAGCATAAACTCAGACTTAACGAAAGAGAAGACCCACCAACAAAGGAAGAAGTAAAAGAAGCCATTGAACAACTTAAGGATATTGGCCGCTTGTCAGTTTTTGCATCTGTTTCCATTTTGCCGGGAGGAGGGGTTTCATTACTTGGACTGGAACTTCTTGCAAGGAAAATGGGAATTAAGAATTTTACTTTTATACCCTCTTCATTTCGCAGAAGAAATAAAATTGAAAAAAACGAGAATTCAAATTATAAAAACAATTCAATTGAAGAAGATGAATAATTTTTATTAAAGATTTTTTCCAATTCTCTTTTCCGGGCATCCAATCCTAACAGCTTACTTTTAGTTACTTTAGAGTTTCATATAACTTTTTCCGTTTTATTTTGTAATAAATCGAATAAATTTTTGTCAAACATTAAAAACAATTGACATTTTAAAAAGAACATTTATGAAAAAGTTAATCATTTTTATCCTCTTATTTTCTATTTCGGTTTTATCTGTGTTTGCACAAAGACCAGGTTTTGATCCTTCTAAAATGAAAAAGGGAAAAATAACCGGGATAGTTAAAACGGAAGCAGGCGAGCAACCCCTGGAATATGCAAATATTGCGCTTTATAAACTTAAGGATTCTTCATTGGTTACAGGAACAGTAGCCGACCCTGATGGGAAATATACAATGAAGGAGCTTTCATTTGGCCGTTACTATATGGAAATTAATTTCATAGGGTTTAAGAAGAAAGTTATTCCTGATATAACCCTTACACCCAGGAACATGACTCAGGATGTGGGCGATGTCTATTTGAAAGAGGCTTCAAAAGAGATTGAAGGGGTTGAAGTTACCGCCGACAGACTGCAGGTTGAATATAAAGTAGATAAAAAGGTTGTTAATGTGAGTAAAGATTTTAGTGCTGAAGGGGGATCGGCAGTAACTGTACTGGAAAATGTCCCTTCTGTTCAGGTAGATATTGAAGGAAATGTTGAACTCCGCGGAAGTTCGAATTTTAGAGTGCTTATTAATGGAAAACCAACTGTTCTTACGGGCAGCGAAGCCTTACAGCAAATTCCTGCCGGGAGGATTGATAATATTGAAATAATTACAAATCCTTCAGCTAAATACGATCCCGAAGGAACTGCAGGAATTATTAATGTGGTTATGAAGAAGCAGGAAAGAGGCGGCCTGAACGGAATGGTAAAAGCTTCTGTGGGAACAAACAATAAATATGACGGGAATATTAACCTGAATTATAAAACAGGAAAGTTTAATTTTTTTACAGCCTTTGATTACCGGAATTATAATTTTTCTATGGATGGTTATGATGAGCGTATGAGCAATTATGGTGATACACTTTCATATATGGATCAGGATGTGCAAAGGACTATGGGCCACGGCGGTTATTCGGTAAAAGGTGGATTTGATTACTATCTGACTGAAAGCAGTACGTTATCCCTGGCCGGAAGAATGGGAACTTTTGGATTTGGAATGGATGCAGAAACTCAGACTGAGGCCTACACCGATCCTGTTTCAACAAGAGATTATACCCTATCAAACAGTAAGTCTGAAATGAGTCATAATTATTATACGCTATCCCTTGATTATCAGAATCAGTTTGATAGTAAGCAACATAGACTGGATGCTTCTCTTTATTTTTCTAATTCAGATAACGAAGATGAAAATCGTTGGGATCAGAATATAACAGATGAAAATTGGAATGTTCTGAATAGTTTATATGAACAACGTACCCTTGAAGAAGGAAATGGAGGAAAACTGCAGGCGAAACTTGATTATGTCAGACCTATTTCAATTGGAAAACTTGAGGCTGGCTACCAGGGTAGGTTAGATACAAGAACAACCAATTATGATCTTGAAAATTACGAAAGCGGAATGTGGGTTTTGAATAATTCTTATGCTAATTCAACCGATTTTGAAAGAATGATACAAGCACTGTACACAACTTATTCAGGGAACATTGGAAAATTTAATTTTAAACTCGGAATCAGGGGTGAATATACCAACAGAACCCTCGTGCAAAAAACACTTGATGAAGATTTTGAGATTGACCGGTTCGATGTCTTCCCATCAGCGCACCTTTCCCAGGAATTAAACAAAGGAGAACAGATTTTTGCCAGTTACAGCAGAAGAATTAGACGTCCACGTGATTGGTTCTTAAATCCGTTTATGAGTGTAAGGGACGAATACACAAGGAGAATAGGAAATCCCGGACTGGAACCTGAATATACAAACTCCTGGGAACTTGGTTATAAAACGAACATTAAGCGGACATTCCTGTCTCTGGAAGGTTATTACAGACAAACGAATAACGGAATTACGAGAGTAAGAACACTCGATCAGAATGATATTATGCTTAATACTTTTAAAAACATTGGAGAAGAAACTTCTCTTGGAGTTGAGATGATGATAAATACAAACCCGGTTAAATGGTGGAACCTGAATATGAGCGGAAACCTTTATCAGTATAATATTACAGGAAATGTTACCGGGCAAGACATTGACAGAAACAGTACAAACTGGGGCGGAAGATTTAACAACATTTTTAAATTGCCTACTTCTACCCAACTGCAATTGACAGGTTTTTACCGGGGGCCTTCCGTAACAGCCCAGGGCGACCGTGAAGGATTTTTCATGTTTAGTGCCGCTATTAAACAATCGCTTATGGATAAAAAGCTGACAATGACATTGAATGCCAGAGATGTACTTGGAACCATGACAAGAGATATGACAATGTCGGGGGAAGGATTTGAAACTCACTCTTACAGAGAAAGAGAGTCACCAATTATTAACTTTAGTGTAACTTATACTTTTAATAATTTCAAGCAAAAGCGCAGAGGTGTGAATGGCACCGGGAATGAATTTGAAGGGATGGAACAGTTTTAGATAAAGTTAGATTTTGGGGTTAATTAGAAATAAAGCCTTGCGTTTAGTAAATGCAGGGCTTTAACCTTTTATTTTTTTTCATTGGATTGATTGACTTGATTTAAATTTGAAACTTTCTTACCTTCAAATCGTAAATTAAGTATCCATAAAACCTAATTAATGGCTTTGATTTTTGAAGCAGAAGAGGACACTCCTTATGTAAAACTTAGCGAGGAAGGAGAAATTCACATTGAAGGGAGATCCATGCCGGAGAATGTGACGGTATTTTATGATCCTGTACTTGAGTGGGTGAAGGAGTATGCAAAAAATCCGGCCCCAGCCACCAGGGTTACAATCTTTTTTGTTTATACAAACAGTTGTTCTTTCAAGTGTATAAATACGCTGCTGAACGAACTTAAGGCTATTCAGAATAAAAGTAAAGTTACTGTAGATTGGTATTTTGAAGAAGATGACACTTCAATGAAAGAAACAGGAGAAGATATGCAAAAGTTGGTTGACCTGCCGTTCTCCATCTATGCAAAGCCCGTTAAGAAGAAGACCGGGGAAAGAATTAAAGTAAGAAATACCATAACAGGTAAAATTTCGCGCATCACTCAAAAATACTGGGATTTAATTGTACGGAATGGACATAAAAAAGATTTTGAAATAATGGATGACAAAAAATGAATCTGTTTTTATCAATTTCTATCTCCCTGTAAAATCAATTTACCTACTGTTAATAAAATTTGTTTTTATTTTATCTGACATATATTTAACATTCATTTAAATATTTGTTAATTTTATATACTTTTTCGAAAAGTGTATGGAGAAAAACAAAAAAATCAATATCATTGAGAAGGTTTCCAGTGTATTAGCTTATCTTTTGGAATTAAAAAAGAAAGGTCAGTATCAAAGTGGTATTGAATTAATTGATGACACCCTTTCCGACTTTTTTGCATTTAAAGGACAGGAAACCAATAAGGTGTCTGAAGAATTCCTCAAACAGGTTTGTGAGGATTCTCAAAACATTACTCCTGAGCTTATTAATTCAATGGGTGACCTTTTGAAAGAGAAAGGCAGTTTCCTGTATGCCCAGAACCGGCTGAAGGAGAGCAAAGAAATCCTGAAAAATGCCTTAACCATTTATTTCTATCTTAATGAAAATCAGGATTTTTTCTCATTTGAGAGAATGAATAAGATGGTGATGATCAACAAGAAACTTTCCCAGATCAACCTGAAGGTAGAATATTAAGAATACTCTTTATTTAAACTAAACTTGACATAGGTATTAGCAATTAATATAATATATGTTATTAAGATAGTCCTGGTTTTTTCATACCATTTGAAATGTCGAGTGAATATATGTATTTACCATCCTTGAATTCATCTATAGGACTGACACCCGATTTAACAGGATGTTCTAATTTAATCTGACTCGATTAATAAACATTTTATTAGTTAGCTGATATTTAGATAGCCCCTGCTTTCAAGCTGGGGTAAGATGGTTTTTAGGATAGGATTTTTGAAAATCGTCGGTTCTTTCAATAAATAACCCCGGCCTGAAGGCTAGGGTTGTCTGAATACGGGCGCTTTAGTTGTTTTTCTTACATCGAACTCATTTTAATTTATAGCCTGGTCTAATTATTTTTGAATTTAATAGGATAAATTTATTCTGAATCTAATCTTTTGAATTCAATTATATGAATATCAAACGAATAAGGTTTTGCTTGAGTCAGGTCCAGGTTCATTCAATTTCTGTTTTTAAAAAATTTTATTCCTGTTGCTTTTCTTTTGGTCTATTGTCTCAAGCAATCTTTGACTTTCTGTTTCAAAGCCTGGTTTTTGAAGAAGGGCAAACATGTTGTTTTTATAAGCTTCCACTCCGGGTTGATTAAAAGGGTTTACCCCAAGTAAACCTCCGCTTACAGCACAAGAGACTTCGAAAAACTGGATGAGCTGACCAATGTAATATTCATCAATTGCAGGAACAGTAAGATATATGTTTGGAACTTCTCCTTCTGTATGCGCCAGTCTGGTACCTGCTTCTGCCATAGCATTGATTTCATGGATCCTTTTTCCTGATAAATAATTAAGCTTATCAAGATTGTCTTTATCTTCTGGAATATGAATATCGTTACTCGGAGACAATAGAGAAATGATGGTTTCAAAAATATTTTTTCTTCCTTCCTGAATATATTGTCCAAGTGAATGCAGATCTGTTGTAAAAGCAGCAACAGTTGGGAAAATACCTTTTCCTTCTTTTCCTTCACTTTCCCCGAATAGTTGTTTCCACCATTCTGCCAGATAGTGGAGTTTATGATTGTAAAAGCCCATCATTTCAATAAATCGTTCTTTTTTGTATAATTCATGACGAACAGCAGCATAGTGCAGCGCCTGGTTATCTTCTTTTTCAATCCCTGAATAAGTTGTTTCCTTTATTATTCGGGCTCCTTCAACTAATTTTTTGATATCAAAACCAGCAACTGCAATAGGAACCAAGCCAACAGGTGTAAGGACAGAGTATCTGCCTCCAATATTATCAGGTATGGAGAAAGTAGTATAGTTCTCATCTTTTGCAAGTTGCCTTAAAGCTCCTTTTTTTGCATCGGTAATTGCAATAATTCGTTGGCTGGCTTTATTCTTACCTATTTTATGTTCCAAATGTTCTTTAATAATTCTGAAGGCAATTCCAGGTTCTGTGGTAGTTCCTGATTTTGAAATAACAATGATCCCATAATTCCTGGATTCCAGTTTTTTCAGCAGCCCGGCATAGTAATCCTCATCGAGTTGATGTCCTGCGAAAATGATTTCCGGTTCGTTTTCTTTATGAGCTGAAAAGTATGGTGTCAGTGCATCAATAACTGCTCTGGCTCCCAGGTATGAACCTCCGATTCCGATACAAACAACAGTGTCCAGCTCAGACTTAAACTGGCCGGCGGTATTTTTAATTTCCTGCAGGGTTTCTGCTGTAGTTTGATCCGGTAGATCAATCCAGCCTAAAAATTGGTCGGTTTTATGGCTGATCTTTTCAAAGTTTAGAAGAATTTCCTGACCTTTGCCAACAGAATTTTCCAGCGCATTAGAATCCAGAAAATCAGTTGCATCACTGATGTTTAATTCGATATTTTTCATGGTGATCTATTTAAGTTTTTGAGCCAGCAGTTTGATTTCTATTGCTGGCGATATTCTTTCGTACAAAATGTTGTAGACAGCATCAGAAATAGGAAGATCCACCTGATGTATTTTGTTTATTTCTTTTATACTTTTTGTTGCAAAATAACCTTCTGCAATCATTCTCATTTCAAGTTGCGCTGACTTCACAGAATAACCTTTTCCAACCATGTTACCAAAAGTACGGTTTCTGCTGAATTGTGAATAGGCAGTAACCAACAGATCTCCAAGATAAACAGAATGGTTCAGGTTTCTTTTTATAGGATGAACAGCATCAACAAAACGATGGATCTCCTGCATGGCATTAGCAATTAAAACCGCCTGGAAGTTGTCTCCATAGCTTAAACCATGACAAACTCCAGAGGCAATGGCAACAATATTTTTCAGCACTGCTGTATATTCTGTACCGAAAATATCATCGGTAGTTTGTGTTTTTATAAAATAGGTTGTTAAGATTTTTGCAATGTAAGAAGCAATTTTATTATTCTGCGATGCAATTGTAAGGTAAGACAGTCTTTCCAGTGCAATTTCTTCTGCATGAGAGGGACCGCTTATAAGGGCAAACGAATCTCTCGAAAGATCAAAGTACTTATAGAAATAATCTGCAATAATCAGGTTGTCATCAGGTACAATGCCTTTGATGGCAGAAACAATAATTTTGTTTTTTAGTTGTATATCCACCTTTTCAAAAGCCTTTTTAAGGAAAGCAGCAGGAATAACCACAAAAAGAATGTCTGAGTTTTTTATTGCTTCATTAATTTCATTGTAAAAATTTATTTTGCTGGTTTTTAGGGTAATGGCGCTGAGGTAGTTTTTGTTATGGTGATGCTTGCGAATGTGCTCAATATTTTTTTCATCTCGCAAGTACCAGTTTATTCGATTAGAATTTTCTGATAATATTTTGACCAGTGCAGTTGCCCAGCTGCCACCTCCAAGTACGCCTATTTTTTTATTTTCAAGCATTATAAGCTTTATTTACTCCTTGTTTAGCCAGCTCTTCACTTCATCCAGCGATGGATTGGTAAGTCCCAGCTTATGTTTTTTATTCAGACCGCAAATTGTGTTATGCAATTTACCGGGTTTTGCTTCTTTCAGTTTTTCAACTGTGAGGTAACCCGACTTTTGAATAACCTGGACCCATTCTTCGGGAATACCCAGCTCTGTGAATTTTTCGACAGGGTCGCGCTGGTCTTTTTGTTCCGGGCGCATTTGCGGGAAGAACAATACATCCTGGATGGAATGTGAATTGGTCATAATCATTGCAAGGCGGTCAATGCCTATGCCCAGACCAGCCGTTGGTGGCATGCCAAATTCTATTGCTTTCAGGAAGTCTTCATCCATCATCATGGCTTCTTCATCACCACGTTTGCCGAGCATTAATTGCTCTTCGAACCGGTTTCTCTGGTCGATAGGATCATTTAGCTCAGAATAAGCATTGCATATCTCTTTTCCATTACAAATAGCCTCAAATCTTTCAACCAGGCCATCTTTTGACCTGTGCTTCTTGGCCAGCGGACTCATCTCAATCGGATAATCTGTGATAAAGGTAGGTTGTATGAGTTTGGGTTCGCAGGTTTCTCCGAATATTTCGTCAATTAGTTTTCCTTTCCCCATGCTTTCATCTACCTCTACTTTCAGCTTTTGAGCTGTTTGGTAAAGCTCTTTTTCATCCATCTCTGAGATGTCTATTCCGGTGTATTCTTCGATGGCTTCATACATGGTATATCGTTTCCAGGGTCTTTTGAAGTCAACAGTTTTATCACCTACTGTGAGTTTTGTCGTACCATGAATATCAAGAGCAATTTTTTCAACCATTTCTTCTACGAGGTCCATCATCCAGTTATAATCTTTGTAAGCCACGTATAGTTCCATTTGTGTGAATTCTGGATTGTGATACCGGCCCATCCCCTCGTTTCTGAAGTCTTTTGCAAATTCAAAAACACCTTCAAAACCACCCACAATAAGTCTTTTTAGGTACAGTTCGTTAGCAATACGGAGGTAAAGGGTTCTGTCCAGCTTGTTGTGATGGGTTTTAAATGGTTTGGCAGCTGCCCCACCATAAATGGGTTGTAAGATTGGAGTCTCTACTTCCAGGTAGCCCTGGTTAATGAGATAAGAGCGCATTGAATTAATAAGCCTGAATCTTTGTTCAAAAATTTTCCTTGACTCGCGGTTTACAATTAAATCCAGGTATCTCTGTCGATATCGTTGTTCAGGATCGCTGAAAGCATCATATACTTTCCCGTCTTTTTCCTTTACAATGGGCAGAGGGCGCAGCGATTTGCTCAGAACTTTGAATTCTTTCACATTAACAGAAATTTCACCTACTTTGGTAATAAATACTTCACCCTTAACACCAATGATGTCTCCAATATCAAGCAGTTTTTTAAAAACTGTATTGTAGGCTGTCTTGTCTTCTCCAGGGCAGATGTTGTCTCTCTTGAAATAGAGCTGAATGCTTCCTTTTTCGTCCTGTAGCTCTGCAAACGAAGCACTGCCCATGATCCTCCTGTTCATCAGTCTTCCTGCAAGAGAAACCGACTGAAGATTTTTCTTTTCAGAATCATATTGTTCTTTTATATCTTCGGAATAAGTATTAATTTCATATTTTTCTGCCGGATAAGGCTCATATCCTATTTTTCTTAACTCTTCAAGTGATTTTCTTCTTTGTATTTCCTGTTCACTCAATTCAATCAGCATATTATGTAAATTTTAATTTTTTGCAAAGATAGAATTTTTTGATATGAATGTAGGCCATTCAGTTATCAATTATGTTTAATTTTCGTGTTCAATTAAAAATTATAATTTATTTTTTTTGGATAAACAGAAAAAAGAGTGAATGAAATTATAATGAGTTTATGTTATCATCTTTGGTAATTAGCTTATTTCCAGGTGTAATTGATAAAAAAGACGATTGTCAGTTTTTCATCTTATAATTGAAAAGGTATTTATCATTTAAAGTTGAATCTGCATCGATAATTTGTGTTATTAATATTGCAGCTAAAGCAGTATTGTTTTTTCCTATTACAATTATATCCTCATTCTGGATATTCTTAATTTTGTCCAGTTTTATTCCGGAATCATATGCATTTTGAATCATAGCTTGCGTAGCTTGTGGGTAATTCATGCTTTCAAAACGAACAAAATTATAACCTGCGGGTGAAATAAATTCTCTGGAAAGATTATTTTGGTTGATATTTTCAATGCTGTTGTCTTTTATGTGCAGAAGCGAATCTGGCTGTGTTTCTGACGACAAAGGCTGTTTTAGTTTAAAATTAAAAGCATCCAGGCCTCCTGATAAAGATGAGTGAATAGTGTTTCCGGTTATTTCATCCAGTAATTCTTCTTCCTGAAGAATTTTAAATCTTCTGGCCATAGAGTATTCTTCATTATTACCAGCAGTCAGATTAAAGATTAATGTTATCTCGGTTGAGTCTTCCAAAAGAGGAATTTCATAGAAATAATCAAGATAAAATGATTTACCTTCTATTGTGGTATCTTTCAAAACAATAGTTCCATCAATACTTTTTTGGTTTATGGTAAATTTTTTTAATTCTGTATTTGATTCAGCAGAAATATTGAAGGTTAAATTCTCTGAAACATATTTATTTATCTGGTCTTGTCTGGGTTCTATATTTAATCTCAGGTTCGATTCTTCTGTTTCTTCTTCACATGATAAAAGAAAGATAGAGAGTAATAAAATTATGGGATAAAGAGTATTTTTTATTTTAAAGGTATGCATAGAT
Source organism: uncultured Bacteroidales bacterium (assembly GCA_964461045.1). GTDB lineage: Bacteria > Bacteroidota > Bacteroidia > Bacteroidales > UBA12077 > JAGXLC01. The sequence goes on from CAYWSJ010000012.1 coordinate 23,806, forward strand.
GATTATATAAAAATAAAGGTTCCTTTTTTTGGCAAAAATATAAAAAGGAACCTTTATTAAATATTATTCATGTTTTAATTTATATGCTTTTATAATGATTGAGGTTTTTATTTTTCTCCCTAAAAATTTTTTCTCAACTTCTTTCTTTTCATTTACCGGGACATAATAATCTGCTTCGGGAAATTTTTTAGTCGCTTTGATAGCTGCTTGTTTCCCAAACCTGTTTAAGGATATGTTTTTTATTCCATTAAATTTGACAATCCTTTTTACTCTTGGATGATTGTGCTGATTATTCAGACTATCTAATTTTCTAAAGATTAAGAAGAATCTTCTGTAAGTATAAGTCACTTCAGTTTTTCCAAGATAATTAAAATCTGAGGCCTTTAATTCTAATCTCACTTCGTTGGCAGAAAAAGGCGTCGTTCTGACGTTTTTCTTGGTGCTTGAGCATGCGCCTGTTAAAAGTATAATAAATACCGATGATATTATTAAGATAATGTTGTTTTTCATCATTATGTGTTTTAAAAATTCTATCTTGCTTTATTTGTCAAAGTAATAACTAATTGTAAGTCTCAGATTTCCTCCAACTTCATTCTTCACATATTTTAAATCACTGTATTGTGTAGAGGTATTTAATTCTGTGGTATAATAAGTTTGGCTATTGCTAACACCTCCAATATCTTCGGAGTATTCGTGTTCATATTCAAGGTTCGAATGTCTCAGTCCACTAATTCCATATTCTAATCCAAACGCAACAGGTAGATCAGCAACGAATGATTGAATTCCTATAAATAAGTTATAACCAATTACAAAAGTTGATTTTTTTACAATATCCTCGTAATAGTCATTGTTTACATTATCTTCCCAGCGTGTTTCAACAATGTGTCTTTCTGTCCCAAAAGGAAGACTAACACCTGCATACACATCAAAAAGGTTTTTTGAGGAAAAATGATAAGCTATCCCGGGAGAGATTCTTAATCTCGATTCCTTATTTATATCCCTGGCAAATCCTGTTTCATTGTCTGTAAGTTCACCATCTATTTTAGTTTTGGTTTTGTACCTGTGAAAAGAAAGCCTGAATTCAAGATCACTTCTGTGAAAGTATTTTAAATTTATTAATGGTATCCCTCTTACTTCTACATTTTCGTCAGCATACTCTGTAATATCCGCATAGCTTGTTCCTATGTATAAACCAAAATCTCCACTGCCTGGCCTGGCATCTATGCTAAAATCTGTTAAATTAGGTTCATTGTTTGAGGTTTGTGCATTTGTATAAAAGGTAAATGTCATTAAAATGATAAAGCTTAAAATAAATTTTAGTCTTGTTTTCATAGTTTTTATTTTTCAATTAGTGAATTTAAATTTTCAAATATAACTCTTTGAATGCAGCGAACAATAAGGGTTTTAGGTTATTGTACGAAGCCAGGGGATTTTTGTATGAAGAGGGTGTTTCGTTGTACGGAGAAACATTTCTTTATTTTTAATTATTGCTGATGCATTAAGAAAGTATCATTACTATTTATATTGAAAAAACGACTAAAGGATTTTGCAGAGACCTTATTCCTTTTGCAAACAAATGTTTTCTGGGTGTTTATATCTGTGGAAATTTTGTGGCTGTCTTTCCAGATAATATAAAAGTTGTTTATTTTAGGAAGGCCATAAAAATGACTATTCATTATATCTGGAAAAATAGCAAATGACATATTTTAACTATATCTTATATATGAAATGCATAAATAGGTAAGTATAGTTTTACTTCTGTACCACTTGCTTTTTGAAATTCATCATAATGATCTATGATTTCATATCTTATTTTTTTCTTTGTCAGTTTATTAATTAGTTCAAATAATTGATTGGTAATTTTCTGTCCTTGTCTTGCGCCAATGGTTTTCTCCTCTTTCGCGGCTTTTCTGCCTATTCCATTATCTTTAATGCTTACAATGATTTCGTTATTTTTTTCTTTAAAAGAGATATTTACATGCCCTCCTTCTGGTTTGTTATTTATACCGTGCTTAATTGAATTTTCCACAAAACTTTGTATAAGCATTTTTGGAATTCGAGTGTTTTTGTTAACAGAGCTTTGAACATCTATAGAAAAATCAAATCGGTTATTAAGTTTTATTGTTGATGAATAAAAATAAAATCTAAACCTGTCTTTTTTCTTTTATCACATTATCTTTCAGATTCCCAAAGTCATCAAAAGCAAACCTGTTTGCAAGCAGTATAGTAAGAACGACACTGATCAGTGTTGAAGCAAATATTGCCAGCATCAGCATGATCTGGTACTTTATGGCAACTTCGGGGCTTGATCCGCCAAGAATCTGTCCTGTCATCATTCCCGGCAATGATATTAAACCGATTACAGTAATGCTTGCTATTAATGGATTAAAAGAGGTTTTCAGGGCTTCCCTCATGAAAGGAGCCAGTGCTTCTGTACGCGTTGCGCCATTTCCAAGATAGTACCGGTACCTGATCTTATCGGTTTTTAGTTTGAGATAAAAGCTATTCAGTCCCAATACATTTGTCCTGAGGCAATTCCCAAGCAGAATTCCACTGATTGGAATAAAGTACCTGGCATCAAAAAAGTAATCCAGCCTGATAATGACACCTAAAAAGTAAGCATCAATAACCACGAGGCTGATAATTAAAGAAATGATTAAAGGAATTATGAAAATTCTTAACGACAGATAAGCCCTCCGGATAATAGTAAAAGCGGCAATTATAACCATGATTATCCACCACAAAGAATTGATCCACGCTTTGTTGTATTCGAATAAAAGTTCAAGATAGAGTCCCACAATAAAAAGCTGGATTGTCATTCTGGCTACAGCAATTAAGCTATCTTTAACAAGTCCTGTTTTATAGTAGTAAAAAATAAGGATGGGAATGAGTATTAACAAATATCCCAGGAACAGATTCAGATAATTTATGTCAAGCGTTTTTTCCATAAAGATCAAGATTAATTACTTTATCAGAATTTTCAATCCATGTTTTATTATGAGATGTAGCCAGAATTGTTTTATCTCCCTGGTTGTTAAGAAATGCAATCAATTTTTTTATAGAGTTTTCATCTAAAGCTGATGTTGGCTCATCCAAAAGAACAATTGGTTTGTTCAGCATCAGGGCAGAAGCAATTGCAATTCGTTGTTTCTGGCCCCCGGAAATTTCATCTGTATTTTTTTGAAGCAGGTCTGATTCGAGGCCAAGCAGAGAGATAGATTTTTCAATTGTTTCTTGATCAGGCTTTTGGGCAGAGTTGTTTTTAAAAAGGAAAGGCGTATAAAACATATTCTTAACTGAAGTATCCGGCATATAAATTTCCTGTGGAACAAAAGCAGTTAATGATCTTATTTCACCTATGTGTTTGGCATTTAGCTCTTTCCCGTTTATGTGTATTGTTCCTTTTTGAAAGGGCAAAAATCCAAGGATCACGTGTAACAATGAAGTCTTACCTTTTCCTGATTCTCCGGCTATTACCGCCTTTTCATATTCTTTTACAGAAATTGAAAAATCTTTCAGAATTGTTTTTCCATCGAATGTTAATTGTAAATTATTTATTTCAATCATTGGTTTTTCTTGTATTTCAATGCTAAAAAATTTTATATTTGATTAATGGTAAAGGCTGAAATCATACATGATCTTATAACAGCATAATTATCAAAGCTATTGAATATTCATGAATTAAGAAAAGAAACCGTAAAATAATTTAACTTATGGGAAGAACAATAATTGTAGGTATTTACTTTTTTATCCAGATAATTCTTACCCTGATACTTTATTTTACATATATATTGATCTACCTGGCTTCACGCAGGTTTGCCCGCCGATACCTGTTTTTTCTCACACATTACTGGTCCAGGCATTTTCTGAAAATTGCCGGGATAAAGCTAGAGGTCAGCGGCTTAGAGGAGCTGCCCAGGACGAATAATCTTTGTTTGGTTAGTAACCATCAGAGTTATTTGGATATCCCGGTGATAATTGCTGCAATACCTAAGCTTTGGGGTTTTGTTGCTAAGGTTGAGCTGGCCCGAATACCGGTACTTAATTTGTGGATGCTGGCAATGGATTGTGTTTTGATAAACCGCAGCAGTTCATCTACTGCACTGGAAAAAATACAAAAACGTGTAAAAAAAGCTGAGAAAGGCAAGCCCATGGTTTTATTCCCGGAAGGAACGCGAGGCAAAGGACCTGACCTTGGAAAATTTAAAACAGGAGGTTTGCATATTGTTCTTGATTCCACTCTTGTGGTTCTTCCTGTTTCAATTAACGGGACATATCCTTTGCTTGAGAAAGACGGAAGGTTGAAAAAGGGTAAGGTAAAGATTCAGGTTCATCCGCCTTTAGATAAAGAAAGAAGATCCGGTTCTAATAGGGAGATCACTGCGAAACTCCGGGATACAATTCAGAGTGGCCTGATTTAGAAGTTAGCCCTTAACTCTACTTGTCCGGTATGTATTGCTTCTTTTTCTTCTGAGATTCTTCCCTGGTAATTTAGTCTTAAATCAAGATTCTTGTATAACCCTTTCTGAAATGACAACTCCCATGTTCCGTTTTTGCCTGGTTTTAAGCCTTTTAAAATCTGGTAAGCAATGGCAGTATTTCCGGGTTCATTGTATTCAAAATAAATAAAACCTGCATTTACCTGGAGGCTAAAGTTTTTTAGTTTGCTGTAATATAAATTTGTTTTAATCTCGTGTTTCACTGCTTTTTCTGCTCCCATAAGGTTATTTTTGTTGGCAAATTCGTAGTGAAGATTTAGACGAAGGCTGGGGAAGGGATTGTAACGAATAGTGAAGCGGTCGGATATAATGTCGAGCTTATAATTTTTGTTTTGAAAATATTCAGAGTTGTACTTCTCTGTCTTGAAGCTGAGATCATTGATAAATCCAAACGTTTCAGAGATATTCCACATGGCTTGTGTTTTATTTTGTTTCTGTTTTTTTATTTCCGTGCCGTTCATTAGAAGTGACTTGTTTTTTGCCTCCAGGTAAGTATAATCAATGTGAAAGGTTTGGCTTAATTTGTTAAAAGATAGTGTATTTCTAAAGTTAGAGTTCTGAGAAATTATTCTTGGATCGTTTAAATTGTACCCAAAAGGATTCAGATTGTCTGTAAGTTCTCCTTTCTCTTTTTTATATTTTATCCTGTAAGCAAATTGGTTGGAAAAACGACTGAGGAATTTCCCCGGGAAACTTTTTTTCTTTAGAATTTTGGAAGGTTTAAGATTTATTAACTGGTTGAATTCATTTGTATGGGTCTTGTAATAATTACCCGAAGGTCTGAAGATTCTTATGTAATTTGCTTCATCGGAGAAATTTGCTTTTTCGAATTCGTTTAATTCTTTGATGTCATTGTTGTTGTAATCCGACCATGTATATACTCCCTGACCTCCCGGGACTTCAATGTAGTTGAATTCTTTTTCGGCTTCCAGACCTGAACCCAGTTCATAAAAGGTGGAAGTAGAAAGGAAATTCTTTAATAAATGCATTTTATGTTCAAACCGTGAAAGCAGGTTATCTTCCGGCTTTTTGTTTGTCAATGAGCTATCTTTAATATTCAATCTTCTGTAAGTCAGTTTCAGATTGAAGCGGTGGTTTTTTAATGTATTTATTTTAACACCTGCATTAATATTTTCTGCTTTTGTAAGTTTCCTGAATTTGTTTTCATAAGCTTTGTCATCTTCTCTTACCAGGTAATTCATATAAACCTGGTTTTTATTTGTGTCAGGTGATTCAATAAATACCTGCCATTCGTTAAATGCAAAGCTGTTTTCCAGGAGGCTGTCTGATTCCGCATCTTTCCATTGGTTGTTTTCGCCATTTGCTTTAATCCCAATAGTCATCCACGAAAACGACTTGCTGAATGTTCCGTTATATGTAATAAAATCGGTAGTAAATGATGAGTGATGATTGGTTGAAACAATATCCCCGTCAAGCAGGAGCTTGAAATTGTATTTATTGAATTGTACTGAAAGCCTGTTTTTGTTGCCTGTGTAATTTTTGTAGGACAGGTGTTCAAAACTGTAAGCAGAATTTCCAGTGTTTTTATTATAAAAATTAATCTTTCCGCTAACCAGGTTTTCATTACCTTTTATCGTAGTGTTTTTCAGATTCCAGTTTCTGTCGAATTCAACAGCTCTGAATCTTTCCAGTGGTGTAAAATACCGGTTCACATGCCTGTATGAAAGGTTTGTTTGAATCTTTGTTTTACTTGTATCTGTAAACATAAAATTTTTGTTCAGGTCCACTGAAAGGGCATAACCCTTATTGTCTTTTTTATCTTTCAGGGAGAATGTGTTAATGTCATTATTTGAAAATGAAAATTCAAAAAATGAATGTAAAGAAGGAGAGAGGTTTGTTTTTCCGCCCATCACCAGTAATTGTTGTTTTTGAGGTGGGATTAGCTTCTTAACAGGAGAATACTCACCCTGGGGAATTCCATTTTTCGGAGCTACCCATTTGTAAACCCTTCCATTGGCAGCTCCTGAACTTAAAATATAGTTCCCGTTGTTTGCTCCTGTATACGAAAATCCTACTTCGTAAATGGCTTCATTAGGATTTGTTGAATATTTATAAATTTCATAAGTAATGCCATTCACTAATGTGTCAATTTTTTTGTATAAAACAAGGTCGTTTTGAAAAGAGGTGGTATCCACATTCGGGACTACTGCCTGGTCCAGATTATCACCAACTTCAGCAAGGAGTCGTTTGTTTTCAGTACTTAATTCCTGTCCCAGTGTTTGTCTTTTACTATCTTTTTCACTGTAAAAATTCACCCAGAACTTTCCATTATTACTTTTTAGAGTATTTTTTGAATAAAGCAGAAAGCGGGCATATTCTTTTAGTGAATATTCGTACTCTACCCTGATTCTTTTATCTTTTGTTATCATCTGGTTGGTTGTAAAGGTCAGTTCTGCTGTGTTGTAATCAATTACATAGTCGTTGTTTTTTCCTCTTTTCATTAGTTTGCCGTCTATGTATACTTTTTCTGAACCCGAGAGAATTATGATCTGCCTTTCGTTATCGCATCCGGTGAGCCTGTATGGACCCTGGTTTCCCTCCTGTCCCATAAAATTTTTACTGCAGTATTTCCCTTTTGAAATGGCGCCATTAACCTGGCTGGTTAATTTTACCGATGATTCTTCGTTCAAATTAAAAGTGTATTTTACACCAGCTCCCTGGGTCTTTTTTTCAGTTCTCATGAATTGACCACCTGTGTTTTTTATTGTAAAATCCCCACCTATTGCCTCAAAATCCTCATTATAAACTTTGATAAAAACCTTATCGAATTCTTCTATTTTTTGTGTAGTTCCATCTGGCTGGATGGGAATGTTTTCATCAGATATTGCTCCAACAATATTAAGATTCTCATTCAGCGCTCCTGATAACTGCAGATCCAGTGTGGAATTAACCACAGCATCCTGGTTGTTACCTGCTGTGATACCCCTTGCGATACTGCCCGACTGGATGATTCCCCCGGAAGAAAAGGAAGCACGCTGCCTTTTTTCCTGGTTTGTAAATTTTTGATAAGTAAATATTTTTGATGGTATTTTATCCGTACTTTCAAAATTATGGTAGGAGTAATTTTGTTTTAATATTTTCGGAAAGGTTCGGTATTTAATCTGAACCTGCGAATATTGTTTTCTTACTTTCCCGGAAGGAATAAGAAGACTTTTCCAGTGTATCACCTCATAAAGCGTGTCGGGAATTGTTTCATTTTTTGAATTAAACAACTTTACTGTTCCGGGAACCAGAAATAATGAGTCAATCCTAATAGTATCTTTTTTTAATTGAACAGTCTTCTCAACCATATTGCTTAATTGTTGGGGAAAAGCTGTTTTATTAACAGCTGTCAGTAGGAAAAGGATAATGGATATCTGAACTATCCTGTTCATTTAAAAAGGTTATTAATAATGTTTTTTAGGTAACGAAAAATAATCAAAAATATTCAGAATATTTTTTTCCCGAATATTTCCAGCTAAATTGTTCTTATGGTTTAGGCTTTTAAAGAAGTAAAACAGAATATTGAAAATTGACTAAACTGAATAAGTCTGCAACTGTCTGCCCCACAGCCCTTAATGGTTATTAATAAAAAAGACCTCCAGCTTTACTGAAGGCCTCAAGGTTAGATTTTAGGGTTATAGGGTACCAAGAAATCCTATTTGTTGGGATAAAAATATAAAATATATTGGATACACAAAATTTTTTTTGATATAAATTGTCTCTTATATGCCTTTACAGGTGCATATTTTAATTTATTATTATTGTAAAATACTGATAGTCACGCAAAAATTGGATTATGTAAATATAATGCGGAAATCAAAAAAAATAACTGAGAATTCTTTTACATTTGCATAAAATCTTATGATATGACACTATTTTATTATATAGGACTTCAATTTTACAGTTTAATAATTCAATTCTATAGCTTATTTAATAAAAAGGCCCGGCAATTTGTAAAAGGGCGGAAGGGTGTTTTTTCAAAAATAGCGAATGAAATTAATCCTGACCAACCTGTTGTTTGGTTTCATTGTGCTTCATTGGGTGAATTTGAGCAGGGTCGTCCATTAATTGAAAAGGTAAAAAAAGAGCATCCTGCTTACCAGATCCTGTTGAGTTTTTTTTCGCCTTCCGGATATGAGGTGAGAAAAAATTATAACATAGCAGATTCTGTTGTTTATTTACCATTGGATGGCTTAAAAAATGCCAGGAAGTTTTATCAGTTGGTTAATCCTGATAAGGTTTTTTTTGTGAAGTATGAATTTTGGTATTTTTATTTGAAAGAGGCACAAAAAAGGGATATCCCGGCTTACTTGGTTTCTGCCATATTCCGAGAGAATCAGGTTTTTTTCAGGCCGTATGGAAAATGGTATAGGAATATTTTGAAATATTTCACACATATTTTCGTACAAAATGAAAATTCAAAAAGGATTTTATTAGAAAACAATATTACCAATGTAAGTATTTCTGGTGATACTCGTTTTGACAGGGTAAGAGAGATTGCTGAAGGAACCTGTAAAATTCCTTTAGCAAAAGAATTTGTTGGAGACAAGAAGGTTTTAATTGCCGGAAGTACCTGGAGAAAGGATGAAGAACTACTTATTCGTTACATGGAAGAAACTGATCTTGATTTAAAGATGATAATTGCCCCTCATGAGGTGCATGAATCAAATATTCAGCGGCTTGTTCGTGCGTTCAGCAGAAAGAATGTAATTTGTTTCTCCGAGGCTGACCTGGAAACGGTTAATGAAGCAGATGTCTTGGTTATTGATTCGGTTGGGATGCTGTCATCTCTTTACCAATACGGAACTATAGCTTATATAGGAGGTGGATTCGGCAAGGGAATTCACAATATCCTTGAGCCTGCTACTTTTGGGTTACCTGTTTTTTTTGGCCCAAATTATCAAAAATTTAAGGAAGCTGTTGATCTGATTGAATTAGGAGGCACTTTTTCAATTAATCAGTATTCACATTTGATGAAAAAACTGAATGATTTACTAAAAGAAACAAACCAAATTGAAAAGATTAAAATTATTTTGAAAAATTACATTGAAAAAAATTCTGGATCAGCAAGTTATGTGACCAGAAAGACATTTTCCTCCACAGACAAGTGATTTATATCACCCCCTTTGGGTATCAAGTATCATTGCTAAAATCTTGAAATAGGATATTTATTACCTTACTTTTACCCAGTATAAATACTTATCGTTGATTGTTATCTTATTAATTTGTAATTTGTTGAGAAAGCTTTTTGATATTAATTGTATGATTATACGGCATCAAAACATATTCATTTTATTATTTTCTTGTTTTCTTTTAACTGCCTCGGTTTCTTTTTCTCAGACACCTATCCCCAAGGAAGAACTTACAAAAGAGGATGAGAAAAAACTGGAGGAAATTGTCGATTTAAAATTAAAGGCAGATGAATATAGCAACGAGGCAGAAGAGATTTATAACGAGATTTCTCAACTTAAAAGCAATGAAGGTTTGACAAACCAGTCTTCAAAAGTTAAAAATCTTCGGGAAAAAGCATTAAAGAAAGACATACAGGCTTTTGAAAAACTAAAAGAAAGACATAACAAGACTTATCAGCTTTATAAAAAGCACCTTAAGAAGTTTGCAAAAGACAGTACTTCAAGTGACATGAATATAATCAAAGCTAAACTGCTCCAGGAAGATGCCAGGGAATTTTTTTACAGGGCTTCTTCTCTGAGACGCGAAGCTTATAATCAAACTCAGAACCTCGAAGAGAAATTTGAAAAAATGGAGAAGGCTAATAATATTGAGAAACTGGGGATTGAAAAAGTGGAACAAGCCTTGCGATATTATTACCAGGGAAGTAAAAAGGAGCAGAAAACCCAAAAAGAGAAAGCCGGCAATAATGAGAAATATGAAGCAAAACCCGGCAATGGGGATGGAAAAGTAGTTGTAAATAAAAAATTACTCAGAAATATTAAAAAAACCCTTGAAAAGGTACAAACCAGGACTTACCCTTCGGAGTTTTACAGGTTGAAAGTGCATGATACAGTTTCATCAACCCAACTGAAAGATTTATGGTTTGAATATCTGTATCCGGACCAGGCAGCGCCTTCTGAAGAATATGCTGAGAAAGAAGTTACAGATACTGCCAAAGAAATGGAAGAAGACTTACTTGCCCAGGAAACAGGGAAAGAAGAACAGATTGACAAAGAAGAGGAAACAGTCACAAAAGAGAAGGAAGATGTCGCAAAAGAACAAGAAGATGAAAATGAATATGAAGAGAAGACCGAAGAAGTAAGCGCTAAGGAAAAAATGAGGGGAGTAGTGTTTCGTGTACAGATTGCTGCAGATAAAAAGCCCTTATCACAGGCAACGCTCAGAAAATTATACAGCGATGGCAAAAAAGAAATAACAAGGGTAGTGGAAAATGGATGGTATAAATATTCAATAGGTGATTTTTATACATTTAAAAGAGCACAGAATTTCAAGTCTGAATTAAATATTAAGGATGCATTTATCGTGGCTTATAAAAATGGTCAAAAAATGTCTCCGGGTCAGATCCAAAGAACCCTTGCTGAGAAAGAAGAGAAAGAGCAAGAACCAGAGAAGAAAACAGTGTCTGCCGGAGATGCATCTGTCGTATTCCAGGTACAGGTGGCTGCCAGCAAAGAGCCTATGTCGCAAAGCAAAATAAGTTCCATCTATTCGGGGCCACTTTCCATAACACAACACAAGGTAAAAGGATGGAACAAATATGCAATAGGAGAATATGAAAATTACCAGGATGCAAACGAACTGAAAAAATTGGTGGATGTCGATGGCGCTTTTGTGACTGCTTACCGGGGAGATGAACTTCTTGATATAAAAGAAGCTATTCGGATTACAACCGGAGGCTATAAAAAAACGTCTGAGAAAGAATATGCTGATATTTCTACAGAAGGACTTACTTTTAAAGTGCAAATTGCAGCAGATAGAATAAAAATGTCAGACAGTAAGCTTGGTGAAATATACAGCGGACCAAAAGAAATTCAGATGAACAAAGGTGAAGGCTGGTATCGTTATTCAGTATGCAATTGTCCGTCTTACCATCATGCAGCGCAAATAAGGAAAAACCTTAATGTGAAAGGAGCATTTGTTGTTGTTTACAAAGACGGAAAAAGATATAATGCCTATCGGTACAGAAATGCTATGGAATGCCCTGATATAAGGATCAAAAAGCAATTAGAAAAGACTTCCTCTGTGGTCTTTAAAGTACAGATTGCCGCAAGTAATTATCAGATTACAGAAAATGGCTTAAAATATATTTATTGCGGAAATAGAGATGTGCTAGAATATAGAGAAAATGGCTGGTACAAATATGCAGTAGGTAGTTTTTCCAGCTATGATGAAGCATCTCGTTTAAAAAGAGAAATTTGTGTGCCCGGTGCCTTTGTTGTTGCTTTTCGCAATGGAAAGAAGATTAGTGTTAAAGAAGTAATCAAATGATAAAAATAAATAGTTAAATAAACCCATTAGTTATGAAAACAAATAGATTTTTCCGGAAACGATATTTGGTGAAGTATTTAGTGATTGTTTTGATGATGAGTTCCTGTGTTTCACAGAAAAAAACCCTTTTACTGCAAGATAAGACAGAAACGGGTACTCCAAAGGAATTTTTAAATCAGAAAACAACTAAATATAAAATTCAGCCAGGCGATCAGCTTTATATAAGAGTATTCAGCGTTGATCCCAAAACGAGCCGCCTCTTTCAGACTGATATGCCCTTGCATTATACAAATACTACCAAAGAGCTGAATAGTTATAAGGTTGACCAGGATGGATACATAAACTTTTCTTTTATTGATAAAGTATTTGTGAAAGGATTGACAGTGGATGAAGCTCGTAAATTGTTGCAGGAGAATATTAATGAGTATTTCAAAGAAGCCACAGTAGTTGTTAAACTTGTGTATTACAGGGTTTCTGTACTTGGCGAAGTTGAGGATCCGGGAACTTTTATGATTGAAAACAAGGAGGTTAATGTGCTTCAGGCAATAGCCCAGGCTGGAGGAATTAAAACATTCGGAAACAGGCGAAAGGTAATTTTAGTGAGGCAAACAGAAAAAGGTTCTAAAATGCACTACCTGGATTTAACCGATGATGCATTACTGGAAGCAGAAGAGTTTTATTTAATGCCCAATGATGTGGTATATGTTGAACCTTTAGGCAGCAAAAATGCAGCTTATGAAAAGATGCCGTATACAATCTTAATTTCCACATTAACATTAGGTTTAACTGTGTATTCAATATTTTTTAAATAGTGTTTGAATATCTATGACAGAAGAGCGTGAATTGCTGAAAGAAGAGCAGATTGATATTAAATATTATATCGTAAAATTTTTAAACTATTGGTATCTTTTCCCAATAGCTATTCTTGTTGCTTTAGCGATTGCTTATTATCTGAATCATTCAACTCCTAAGGTATATAAAGTGTCAACCACTTTATTGATCAGACAGGAGCAATCAGGATTCGGTTTAAAATCACTCGTTCCGGAAGATCTGTTTGAAGGCAGTACGCTCGAAGAACAACGAATATACAATGAAATTGGCATATTGCGCTCATACGGTCTTATAAGAGAAACCATCAATGATCTTGATTTTGAAGTTTCTTATTATAAAGACAAACGTTTCACAATTAAAGAACTGTACCATCATTCCCCTTTTATTATAGATTTTGATACTTCAAAAACGCAACTAGCAGGGGCAAAAATCAGAGTAGAACCTTTAAACGAAAAACAATTTGTAATTTCCTGTGACCAGGACCAGGCATTCATGTATAACTATGAAAAGGAATCTATGGCACGAATGGTTGAAGAGGTTCGCTTTTCAGACACACTGCATCTGGGAGAGAAAATAAATAACAGGTTTGTTCATGGGCGTATTATTTCTAATCCATGGTCAAAAAATTCCCTGAATCCTGAAGAATCATATTTTTTCAGGTTTAATACATATAGGCAGCTTGTGCGGAAATATCATGGTTTTGAGGTTGGTACGGATGATAAATCATCCATTTTAAATATATCCCTTGAAACCAATAACGTAGAAAAAGGAAAAAATTACCTGGATAAATTAATTGAGTTTTATCTAAAACGCACTGTGAGAAAGAAAAATGAAATTGCCAATGCTACGCTGGGCTTTCTGGATGGGCAGATCAATGAAATTTCCGATTCACTCAGAAAATCAGAGAACAAGCTGCAGCAATATCGTTCTTCGGAACAACTGATGAACCTGGATATACTCACCGAGAAGACATATGAAAAGCTGGATCAGTATCAATCTGAAAGGGCAGAAATACTCGTAAAACAAAAATATTACAGCTATTTAAAAAATTACCTGGAAGAAAATAAAGATGTGCAGGAACTTATTGCCCCAACTTCAATGGGGATTGAAGATCCTTTGCTGATGAACCTGATTAATAAATTATCAGATCTTTACTCTGAGAAGACAGAGCTGGAAGTGAATTCAAAAAAAGAAAATCCTTACCTGAGAGGACTAAAAATGAAGATAGAGGATTTAAAAAGTTCGCTGCTTGAAACAATAGATAACCTTGAAAGCAAAAGCAGTATCAGGCTAAAGGATATCGAGGAGCGGGTTAGCAAACTCACAGGTAAGGTACAGGGTCTGCCAGCCAAACAACGGCTGCTCTTTGGTTATAAAAGAAGATTCGAATTATATAATGAAATTTATACTTATCTGCTGAAAAAACGTTCTGAGACGGAGGTTGGAAAAGCAGCGAATATTCCTGTACATGAAGTGCTGGATAAAGCACGTCTGAAAACATTGAACCCCATAAAACCCAAGCCCCGGAAAAATTACCTGATTGCCCTGTTAATTGGGGTTTTGGTCCCGGGAGGCTTTATCCTTTTAAAAGACTATTTTAACGATAAGATAACCGACATTGATACAATAGAAAGAATGACTGATTTCCCTGTACTTGGTCATATAACTCACAATAAACATAAAGCTGAAAATGTGGTCCTAGGATATACCCGGTCGCCTCTTGCAGAAGCTTTCAGGTCGGTGCGTACAAACTTTCAATTTATCACCGGACAGGATGACGGATCGGTGATTTTGGTAAGTTCTGCTTCTCAGGGCGAAGGGAAAAGTTTTGTTTCTTTGAATATTGCTACCGCCTTTGCTCTTTATGAAAAAAGTACCGTATTGGTTAGTTTTGACCTGCGACGTCCTAATTTATATGATATTTTTAATATTAACAATGACATTGGTTTGAGTTCATACCTGAGTAAAAACCTTGAATTTGAAGACATTATTCATGGCACATCAATCAACAACCTGGACATTATTCCAGCCGGGAAAATTCCACCAAACCCAAGCGAATTGATAGCTTCAGAGCAGACAAAAGTTTTTCTCGAAAAACTGAAAAAGAAATATGATCACATTATTCTTGATACACCACCTGTTGGTCTTGTGACAGATGCATTTTTACTTGTTAAATATACTAATGCCAACTTATTTGTGATACGACATAATTATACCAAGAAAAGGATGCTGAATTCGTTACTCAAAAATATCGATCAGAAGAATATAAAGAATGTAAGTCTTCTGGTGAATGATATTAATTTGAAAAGCAAAAATTATGAGTATAATTATGGCTATAGCTATAATTATAATTACTACTAACAATCTGGTTTAAAAGCATAAAGAATAGTTGTGTTATTGGAATTCAAACAGGCCTGACCTTGAAGCTGGTGTTTCCTTCATAAATTTAGTCTATAAAATCCCAAAAAAATTGATAATTTCCGCACAGTTAATTTTTTGTTGAAAACAAATTCAAAAAAATTATTATCACCATAACATTTTATCTCTTATAGAAAGTTATATTTGTTCATATATTTTAACTCAATAAATTAAATTAAAATGACAAAGAAATTACTACTCATCTTATTTTTGTTATTCATCTTTTCACTACCTCAAGCATTTTCCCAGGCTACAGTTAAGGGAAAACTAATTGATGAAGAAACAAATGAACCGTTAATTGGAGCTACCGTAGTTGTCAAGAATACTACTGTTGGAACATCCACAGAATTAGACGGGTCTTTTTCTCTGAAAATTGAACCTGGAAAAAAAGATTTAAAATTTAGTTATGTAGGCTATATTAGTAAAGAGCTTACTGTAAATTTATCTGGTTCGGAAACAAAAGATCTGGGTACTATAAGGTTAAAATCCAGTTCGATTGGATTGGATGAAGTTAAGGTGGTTGCAAATTTTGCAAGAGAAAGAGAAACACCTGTGGCAGTTTCTAAAATTAAGCCAATCACAATTGAAGAAAAACTGGGAACACAAGAACTACCTGAATTACTTAAATCAACTCCAAGTGTATATTCAACTAAACAAGGAGGAGGTTTTGGAGATTCACGAATTAATATTCGGGGTTTTAGCCAGAAGAACGTAGCTGTTCTGATTAATGGAGTTCCTGTAAATGATATGGAGAACGGAAGTGTATATTGGTCAAATTGGGCCAACCTGGCTGATGTGACACAAACAATACAGGTGCAAAGAGGATTGGGAGCTTCAAGACTGGCTATTTCATCTGTTGGTGGAACCATGAATATTATTACTAAATCAACTGAATCTGTAAAAGGTGGAAGTGTCTATCAGTCGGTCGGGAATGATGGCTTTAACAAAACCTCTGTAACGCTTTCCACAGGAATGCTTGATAATGGCTGGGCTGTTACAGTTCAGGGGAGCAAGAGCAGCGGAGATGGTTTTGTAGAAGCTACTAATTTTGAGTCTTACTCATACTTTTTTGATATATCAAAACGAATTAACAACCAGCACAGGGTTTCGCTGGGCGGTTTTGGTGCTCCACAGTGGCACAATCGCAGAAGTAGTCCGCATTCAATTGATGTTTACCGGAATGCAAAAAATGGAATACGGTATAACTCTGATTATGGAATCAGAAAAGGCGAAATATATAACACAGGCTATGCATATAATGAATATCATAAGCCCCAGTTTTATTTAAATCATTCATGGCAGATTAGCAAGGAATCATTGCTTCATACTTCTTTTTATGCTTCTTTTGGCCGTGGTGGTGGAAGAAGAGTTGATGGAGAGATGGACCACTGGTTAGAATTTCAATACCCAAGTGGAGAACCTTATGAAATAACCAAACTTACTCCAGACGGATTGGTAGACTATGAAGCGGTTATGCAGGCAAATGCTAATTCAATGACTGGTTCCAAAGCAATCATGTCAATGGCAAAGAATGAGCACGACTGGTACGGTATTTTGTCAACATTTAATACAGAAATATCCGATATTAAAGTAACAGCAGGGTTTGACGGAAGATATTATAAAGGATATCACTATACAGAAATAACTGATCTGTTAGGAGGAAGTTACTATCTTGATAACCAAAATATTAATCGTGATCCTGATATGCCACTGGCCGAAGGGGATAAAATAAATTATTATAATCTGGGTATTGTAATGCGGGAAGGAATATTCCTCCAGGGAGAATATGTAAAGGATAAATATTCTGCTTTTCTCTCAGCAACCGTTTCCAATAAATCGTACCAGCGAGTGGATTATTTTACTTATGAGACAGGTAATCAGAGATCTGACTGGAAAAGTTTCCTGGTTTACAGTGTAAAAGGAGGAATTAATTATAATATCAACGATCAGCACAATGTATTTGCTAACAGCGGTTATTTTACACGTGCCCCTTTCTTTACTACAATATTTAAGAATTATACCAACGAAATTAATGACGAAGCCAAACTGCAAAAAATATTTTCTTCTGAACTTGGCTATGGGTATCGTTCTCCCAAACTGAAAGCAGATCTTACACTTTTCCGTACAAAATGGATGGATAAAACGCTTACCCAGACTATTGGTGATGTTTTTGCGAACCTGACAGGTCTCGATGCGGTTCACAAAGGTGTTGAACTTGAATTGAGATATAAACCTATCAAGAAAATAGATATTACCGGAATGGTTTCTTTTGGTGATTATCAATGGGTAGACAATGTTGTTGCAGATATCTTCAATGAAGAACAGGAATACCAGGGAACTGCTTCTGTTTATGCAAAAAATGTACATCGTGGAAATACAGCACAATCAACTGCCTTCCTTGGTTTTAGTATGTGGGTATTACCCGATCTGAAAGTTGGAGCAGATCTGTGGCATGGTTCAAATATTTATGCTGCGTTTGATGTAGAAAACCGGGTGTCAAAAGACAGCGAAGGGCAGGACTCCTGGGAAATGCCAAGTTATGAGCTTGTTGATGCCAATGTAAGATATGAATTTGAAATTGGCAAAACAGAGGCTACTGTCTACGGAAATGTTAATAATCTGCTGGATACAGAATACATTTCAGATGCAAGAGACGGAGATGAACACAATGCTGAAACTGCTTCTGTATGGTATGGTTGGGGAAGAACCTGGAACCTCGGACTGAAGATTAAATTTTAAAATTGAAAATTATAACATTATTATATCATGAAAAAGATATTATTTATTACGATAGCGTTAACCGGAATAATCTTTTTCGGTTGTAATCCGAACAAAGAACTATACGATAAGCTGGATGAGCAAAAAGAGCCTTATCATGAGAATATTGAGTATACTCTTAAGCCTTCTGATTACGAAACTGTTTCGGATCTGGCCCTGGAGGATGCAGTGACAACTAATGACAGCACCGTTGCCTATGCAATTGAGGAAAATGAAAGTTTTACTGATGAAGGTCCGGCAAGTGAGTATATTCCTGCTTTCCTGGGATATAAATTTCAGGCGCTGAAGAAAAATTCTTCGGCAAAAGTAACCTACAATTATACGCCTCCTTACCTGGATAAATTTTCAAACGTATTTAAAGATACACTTGAGCAAAGATTTTATGATAGCCTGGAAATAAATTTCTTTAGTCCGGATGATGCCCCGGGTGACTTGATTCCTACTATCCTGGACTCTGTTTATAATGTACCTCCGCCTGATGGAAGTTTTGTAAACATGTATTATGATTATGAAGATGCGTATGGCACTTCATCATTAGCTGATGGTTACTTCTATAAAAAAGAGGGTAAATGGGAAATATTACCAGATGTGTATGAAATGAGTACAGCAGACTATACAAGCATTGATGGTATTACCGGTGATTATTTCCTTTCCAGTTCTGAAGCAATGGAACTCTTGCCTGAGTTTATGAAGCAGAAATTCCCCTATGCTGAAGTAGGAACGAATAAGGTGATAAGTTACGATTATGATAACGGCGACAATGTAGTGATTGGAGCCAGGCAATTTGTGAAAGACTCCACCGGCTGGCTTTCTGTTGTCAAAAAGACTTCACAATTTATCCATGGTGGAAGCAAGTGGGCATTTGATCCAACCGTTCGTTTCAAAATGGCAGCAAGCGATTATCAGTTAATCGTTGATGCCAGGGATTCCAAATGGGTTGATGATTATGGAACAGGTGAGTTTTACTCTGGTGCCAATTCCTATTACAGAAATTTTGACTTGAGAATTTCAAAACGAATTGAATATGAACCCGGAACTTTCCAGGGCTTAGGTGACGAGGAAGCCATGGGAATAATATGGGACAGAGTAGTAAACGATGCTATGATCCTGATGTTGCAGAAAAAATTCCCTGATGCTACACCTAAAGTTAGCGGTATTGAAGTGTTTTATCATGTAACATTTGAAACATTTAACAACGATTACTCCCATGGTGTATACACCGCTGTATTCAAGTGTGTTGGAAGTGGTGATCCACCTCAGTTTGACTTTATCTCTATTGATCCGGATCCCGGATACTTATAAAAATTAGAAAATCAATATTTAGGGACTCAGCTTTTCTGGGTCCCTTTTTTATAGGAAAAAAACAGCAGATTATTTTTCCTAAACAAATAAAACTGCTTATTTTGCATAAAATTTGAACCGATGGATTGGCTTAGCCAGACACATATTGCCTTTTTTGTTATTGTAGCTTTGGGCGTTGCCCTCGGAAAAGTAAAGATTAAAGGGATTTCGCTGGATATTTCAGCTGTGATTTTTGTGGCCTTGTTTTTTGGACATTTTGGGATAAAAATTCCGGATATTTTCCAGAAGCTTGGCTTGGTATTGTTTATGTTTTCCGTTGGTATTCAGGCAGGTCCGGGTTTTTTTGAATCTTTTCGTAAGACTGGCAAAATACTGATAGGTCTGGCATTTCTCATTATTATTTCCGGTTCAATAGTAACGGTTGCAATGGCTGGTCTCTGGGATATTGACTTTAAAATAGCTGTGGGGCTGTTCACAGGAGCGCTTACAAGCACATCCGGCTTAGCAGCTGCTATTGAAAGCACAAACTCCTCACTGTCTTCCATTGGCTTTGGTGTAGCCTATCCTTTTGGAGTCATTGGCGTAATCCTTTTTGCAAGGCTTTCACATAAAATATTCGGAGTGAATATTAAGGAAGAAGAGAGAAAATTTGAAGCTGACCTGAAAACCGACCACCCCAACCTGGTTACCAGAAATTACAGGGTCGAAAATCCTAATATTTTTGGAAAGAGTTTGAACAGTATTGATTTAAGAAGAGTGACCAATACAAATGTGTCTCGTATTTTCAGGGAAGGAGAGATCCTAAACGCGGGTCCGGGTATAACTTTGCAAAAGGAAGATATTGTCAGGGCAGTGGGAACTCCTGAAGATCTGGAAAAACTTACCTATATCGTGGGGCCGGAAATAGAACATAAGATCACCGAGAAAGGCAAGTCAACCGTAAGAAGATTCCTGGTAACCAATAAAGAAGTAATTAACAAATCTCTCAGGGAAGTTGGGATTATGCAGTATTTTAATGCAACGGTGACATCTGTAAGAAGAAGTGGAATCGACCTCATTCCACGTGCCACGACTAAGCTCAGGTTTGGGGATAAATTGGTAATTACTCTTCCGGAAAATGAAGTTGAAAGGCTGGCAAAGGTCTTGGGTGACAGCCGGAAAAAAATGGACGAGATTAATTTCCTGCCTATTGCCCTTGGAGTTTTAATAGGTGTACTAATCGGAGAATTCACTTTGCCTTTGCCGGGCGGACTGGAGTTTAAACTCGGACTGACAGGTGGAGTATTGATAGCTGCCATTGTCCTGAGTAAGATTGGAAAGACCGGGAATATTGTCTGGAACATTTCAGGTACCAATAATCAGTTTTTAAGGAAACTGGGTCTTATATTCTTTTTAGCATCAGTGGGAACAGAGGCCGGTGAACATCTGGTGGAGACTATTCAAGCAAGTGGCGTAAGGTTCTTTGTAACAGGGATGGTCATTACGATTGTGCCCATGTTTTTGAGTCTTTTAGTTGGTTATTATTTTCTTCGAATGAATTTTTTAACTCTTATTGGTTCGCTTACCGGAAGTATGACCAGTACACCTGCACTGAGCGCTGTAGAACCTATGACCGATACCAATGCCCCGCAAATTGCCTACGCAACGGTTTATCCATTTGCTTTGGTGATGCTGATTATCGTGAGCCAGATATTGGGAAGCCTTGGGTAGGTTTGATAATTAGCAGCTAAGTAACGTTGAATATATTATTGTTAAATTGTTTTATTGTTGTTATGCTGACGCTTATACCCCCTCCCCACAACTATCGGTAGTTCTAGCTTATGTGATATGAAAAGACAGATAAGACAATCGTTACAAACACCAGCGATTATGGGTCTATTTTTAAAAAACAATAACCCCTTCTTTTTCATCGCCATGAATTTTCCCTTCTCCTCTAAAATATCTCTCTGCAGAAAGACAGCAAAGCAGCGCATCAAAATGGTGCCAGGAAATCACCTCGTCCGGATAAACAGTTCCTTCCAGCTTTTGAGTGATTATTTCAATACAGGGTTGAATGCTTTTCTTGTTCTTCTTGTAGCCTTCATCTTTCAGCTTAAAATGTTGAGCGAGTTGTCCGGGGTATGTTTCCAATGTTTGAATTCCAATGCTTTCCAGTACATTTTTCAATTTGATGGCACGGGCGGTAAGACCGCCAAGAAACATGGGTGACATGGCGCCCAACTCCTTGTCGCATATCCTGTAGAAATAGTCTTTAGTGGGTATTTCTGGCTTGCTGTAAACGGCTGGCAGACTTAGCGGAGCATCAATAAAAATGTAGCCCGGCTTTTCCTGCCGGGCTTTTTCAAGTATGTAGCTGTCGGTATGGATATTTTTTGGTATGGCTTCGAAATGATATTGCTGATCATCTTTCTGGCAGATTACTGTATTCTTCGCGTACTGCCTGCCATAGTCTATTCCCCAAAAATCGTTCATTGAGCTGTTTTGTGGAGTGTTAAATATACCTTAAATCCATCACTATCTCTTTATAATCCTGCGGATTATTAATAACATCTGCAAATCGCCGGGCAACCTGGGTTGGGTCCATAAGTTGATTATTCTTTTTAAGTTCAATAAACCGGTCCAGCTCCCTGAAATTTTCGGGATCAACCTCCCTTATTTCATCCTGCATTTCCGTATCAACAACGCCAGGTGCTATGGAGAATACTTTGAATGGATATTCTTTCTTATCCTTTTGTTCATCATCTATTACCCGGGCAAACATTTCGAGCCCGGCTTTGGTAGAACAATAAGTACTCCACGAGGGAATAGTGTGATCAGCAGCTCCCGAACTGGTATTGATAATCATTTTTTCGCATTGCTCATCCTGGTATTGATGTATGAACTGATTGGTAAGCATTACCGGGCTGATCAGGTTAATTTTATAGCTTTGTATGATTCTTTCATGTTCCAGGTACCCAACCTGAATTACATGACCAAGAACTCCGGCGTTATTTATCAGTACCACCTTTTTGGGTTCGCTTACTTTCGGGAAAGTGAATTTCTTCACATCATCCAGCTCGTTAAGGTCTAGTTTGATATGTTCGTAGTTTTTATGGTCGATGTTGTTGTAACGGGAGATTCCATATACGTAATTCTTTTTATTTTTTAGCAGTTCTTCTGCAATGGCCTTTCCAATTCCACGGCTTGTTCCTGTAATAAAGAAATAATTCATAACCTCTCCTTTTTTTTGATCTAATTTATGAATTTTTTGCTTTCCTATCAAGCTCAAACAAATATGGCAGTTATTTGTTGAATGATGTCAAACTATTTATTATTTTCATACCTTCAAATACTGCATAAAAAATTAATACAAAATATATGGAATTAAAAGAAGCAATAAAGAAAAGAACCAGCATCCGGGCATTTAAAGATGATCCGGTTCCGGTTGAAGATTTAAAGGAATTGGTACGAATGGGTGGCGATGCCCCCAGTGTGAATAATTACCAGCCCTGGAGATTCATAGCAGTTACCAATAAAAAGGTGCTGGGAGAAATGGCATTTGAGGTAAAGGATGCTATTGAGAACATTCCGGAAAATGCCTCAAAGGCTTCACAGAATGTTAAATCGCAGGTTGAATGGTTTGCAACTTTTTTTGAAAATGCACCGGCCCTGATAGCATTGACCATGGAGGAGTATGAATCGGTACTGGAAAAGGCTGTGCAGATGTCGCATGAAGAAATCAATGTATCACGGAATTTCCCGGATATTCAAAGTGCAGGAGCTGCCATACAGAACATTCTCCTTGCAGCTGTGGATATGGGATACGGCGCCTGCTGGATGAGCGCTCCTA
>CAYWSJ010000013.1:0-46505 GCA_964461045.1 uncultured Bacteroidales bacterium
CTTCGTGAGGCTGCAATTGAAACAGGTTATCTTACCCCGGAACAATTTGATGAATGGGTAAATCCCTCTGGGATGGCTGGTTTAGAGAGTTGAAGGTAATTGTCTTTTATTAAAATCTTTTGCTCCTATAATATCAATTTTATTTGATTGATAAAAGAATTCATGAGTTATATCAGGTTCCTTTTTCAATTAAATTTTGAATATTTGTGCTGTAAAAAAATAAGAATGAGAAAAGATTTAATAGGAGCTTATTTAAGCGTCATAGCAGCAATGACTTGCTGGAGCCTCACTTACATTTGGTACAAAATGGTGTATGAGGCTTATGATCCTATAACTACCGTGCTTTTAAGATTAATTATTTCCTCTGCCATTCTCTTTTTAATGATGTACCCGATTGGAAGGATACAGAAATTAAAGAAAACAGATTTTAAGTATTTTGCGATAGTTTCTTTTTTCAATCCATTTTTATATTTTTTATGCGAGAGCCTTGGAGTTAAGGAAGTTTCTTCTACACTGGCCGCTGTTATTATCTCCACTATACCCTTATTTAGTCCTTTTGCAACTGCCTTCTTTTTTAAAGAACGAATAACGAAATTCAATCTTTTAGGTATCATCATATCAATAGCCGGAGTTGCCCTGGTCATATTCAGCAAGGAGGAAAATCCGACACTGGTGGCTACGCCCATTGGAATTTTGTTATTGTTTATGGCTGTTGTCGCAGGAATAGGATACAGCATTGTTATTAAAAAATTATCGGGCAGGTATACTCCGGTAAGCATTGTTACCTATCATAATATTATTGGTATTTTTTATTTTCTACCCCTGTTTTTTATTTTTGATTTTGATCACTTTATATCTGTAGGATATGTGAAGGAGGCCATGCTTCCTTTATTTGAACTTGCTATTTTTGGGTCTTCTCTGGCTTTTATATTTTTTACTTATTCTATTAATAAAATCGGGGTGACAAAATCAAATGCCTTTACTAATGCCATTCCGGTTCTTACCGCTATTTTTGCATTCTTTTTATTAGATGAAGTACTTACTGTTATTAAAATGCTCGGCATTGGCCTGGTAATTGCAGGACTTTTTATGTCTCAAATAAAAAGAGTCCCATATTTAAGAAGAATACGGTCTCATGAATGATTTTGATCCAAAACGGTTATGGGAATTGGCATCCAACGAAGAGAAAGCCAATAAAAAACTTGTAAAAAAGATAAAATTTCAAAAGAAGAATGCTTCTTTTAATAAATTGGTACGAGAATTGCATGAGGAGTATTTTAAAGAAACAGATTGTTTGCAATGTGCAAACTGTTGTAAAAACATTAGCCCTATTATTTATGAAAAAGACATACAAAGGATATCAAAATATTTAAAAATGAGACCTGCGATTTTTACTGAAAGATATCTGAATGTAGATGAGGAAGGAGATTATGTATTTAAGAATGCCCCATGTCCATTTTTGCAGAGCGATAATTTTTGCATGATATATGAAGTAAGACCAAAATCATGCAGAGAATATCCACATACCGATCATAAAAATTTTGATCATATCATAGAAAAATCGATTAAGAACACCTTCATTTGTCCTGTGGTGTACAGGATATTTAAGAGGCTTAGATTTAAACACTTTAAGGAATTCTAAAAAGAAGAGTCAAAAAAATGGGAAATTAAGATTAGTGTTCATTTTTTTAGTGTTTACCGAGATTGTTAACTTCTTTTTTATTTTACAGCCTCGATTGAGTTTTTATAGCAAATCAATTTTTCCAATATTATTATTCTTTGTATCTTCCCACTTTGATTTGATTTGCAAAATATTGAACATATGAAAAACAGATTTATTCTTGTCCTGCTTATTTATTTCTTTGTAATGCCAGACATCAAAGCACAGATGGAAATAGACTTTGGCGCAAGAGGAGGATTGGCTCTTTCAACTTTTCAGGGTGATTATGAGAATACTTCTTTTAAAATTGGTTATACTGCAGGAGTGGTTGCCAATATTCCTGTAGGTGACTTTTCTGTTCAACCCTCGGTTCTTCTTTCTAATAAAGGCTCAAAAGCTGAATACTCGGGAGAATTGAACAGCTACCAGGAGAAATTTTCTTTAAATTACCTGGAGGTGCCTGTTTATGGTATTTATAATTTTAATTTAAGAACAAGAAATTTTCAGCTTATTGGAGGTCCATATGTTGCTTATGGCATGGCAGGAAAATATACAAGAGAAGAAATAGTAGATGGGAATACTTATGCAGATGAAACAGAAAATATTCAGTTTGTTAAGGACCAGGTTGACCGGGAAGGATTTCAAATTCCTTTTTATAATCTGGATTATGGAATCAAAGCAGGCTTAGGATATGTTAGAGATAACATACATTTTCAGTTTGTTTATAGTTATGGGCTGTCAAATTTAGTTGCTCCCTTTGATGGTGAAGATCCTCCTAACAGCATGATAAATACTTCTTTTCAGTTTTCTTTGAGCTATTTTTTTGAGAAAAAAGAAGAAGTTGTTGAAGAAGATGAGGAAAGTGATTTTTAATTGATAAATCTTATTCAATAAAATATAAAATAAAAAGGGAAAACTCTGAAGCTTTCCCTTTTTATTTTATATTGCAGAATTAGTTTAATAATTCTCGTCTTTCTACTTCTCTTGCCGAATATGTTATCTTTAGGGCGCTTGCTTTTCTCAGGGCTTGTTTAACATCTGTTACAATACCCATTTTAGTTTCTTCATCAATCTTTAGCGAAGTTGACATTAGTGGTTTTTCACTTTCATCAAGTTCTTCACGTTCAGTAATAATATAGTCTCTGATATCGGAAACCTTCGCAAACTGGTCATTTAACTGAATTCTTGGTTCAGTTCCAAAAGTTTTTTGCATTCTTGGAATGGGTTTACCGATATAGATATAACTAACAAGCGATTTTTTCTCCAGTTTCTTAACCTCGGTAGCACCAGGTAAATCGTTCTGTACCAATTTAGTCGTTTGTCGGATTGTGGTACTTACCATGAAGAAGAAAAGGAGCATGAACACAATATCCGGTAAAGAAGCTGTTGATATTGTAGGCATTTCTTTCTTACTGCCTTTACGAAATTTAGACATAATTAATTTCCTCCAATATTTTTAGGTTCAGCTTCTGAAATCTTTTGAGGATAGATTTTCTGTATGGCTTCCTGCCTTTCTTTTTCCAGTTCGCCATATTTTTTACCGAATTTCCTCATCGCCTTTTGATCACGCAATTCTTGATAAGCTGCTGTAAGTTCATTTTGCACTTTAATGTACATGCCATAAGATGTACCTCTGTCGTTTTGGAGAGAAATAATTCCTTTGGTTACAGGCACCTCTCCAAAATAACGAACTTCCTTATTTTCTTTTTCAGGTAAATCTTCTTTATCATAGGGATTGGCAATGAACTCTTTTGTAGCTTCCCGTAATTCGCTAATATTCATTGGTTCACCCTCAACTAACAGCCTATCACTTGAGTTAATGAGGACCTCAAAGACATTTCGTTCTTTTATCTTGGGATCATCCTTTCTTTCGGGCTGGTCTTCAGGCAATGGTGGCAATTTTCGGGTTATACCTGTATCAATATCCATTGTTGTTGCAACCAGAAAGAAAATAAGAAGCAAGAACGCAATGTCAGCCATTGGGCCTCCATTTATTTCGGGAACTTTTCTTGCCATATAAATTAGTTTTTTTTTAAGCCTGATCGTTTTTATAAACGATTATCAAGCGTTAAATATTATTATTTAAATGCTTTTGCTAATTCAGTATATATAATAGCCAGCAGTCCTATTCCAAATAAAGCGTACATTGTAATTAAGCCTGCACCTACCTGTTTAAGTACCGGAGGCACATTTAATTCATTCTCCTTAACAAAATTTAAAGGTACATCTGAAGCCACACTATAAGCGATTAAGGCTATTATTACCAATGCCAAAATACCGATTAAACTCCCTCTTGCTTTTCTGGGATGAGTAATCATTTGTATTAGCGGGAATATTAGAGATAGCACTGCAGCTATAGCAGCAAAAACAGCGGCTAATATTAAAATATGATTCGTGAAATCTGGTGTCTCACCGGTTTTACCGCCTGCGTAGAATAGGACACCAGCAATGGCGGCAAGTGCAAGTAGGACAATACCCAGTATTCTTATAAATTTATTCATAATCGATCAATTATTTTTTATTGTGTTTGTAGATGAGGTCAATTAATGAGATTGAAGCGTCTTCCATGCTATTCACAATACTGTCAATTTTTGATACAATATAGTTGTAGAATAGCTGAAGAATTACTGCTACAATAAGACCTGATACAGTTGTGATCAATGCAACTTTAATACCACCAGCAACGAGTGAAGGCTTGATATCACCTGCGGCTTCAATACTGTCAAATGCATCAATCATACCGATTACTGTACCCATAAAACCAAGCATAGGTGCAATAGCGATAAACAGAGAAATCCAGGTTAAACCTTGCTCCAGTAAGCCAGCTTGTACACTGCCATAAGAAACAACTGATTTTTCTGCTACTTCAACACCTTCTTCTGCTCTGTCTAAACCTTGATAGAAAATAGAAGCGACAGGACCTCTTGTATTTCTGCAAACTTCTTTAGCTGCTTCAATACCTCCTTCCTCAAGAGCGTTCTCTACGTCATTTAATAATTTTTCTGTGTTGGTACTTGCCAGATTCAAATAGATAATCCTTTCAATTGCAACTGCCAGACCAAAAATAAGAGCCAGCAAAACAACTCCCATAAAGGCAGGACCACCTTCGATGAATTTCTGCTTAATTTGTTTGTGTATACCACCGGAAGAGGCTTCTTGTGCTGCTTCCCCTTCTTCTGCTTGCTCAGCTGCTGTTGTATCAGCTGCCTGAGTAGTGTCTAATTGTTCTTCTTGAACAGTTGTGTCGGCTTGTTCTTCTTCCTGAGCCACTGTAAATGTTGTAGTTCCAAAGATTAAAAGTCCGATTACTGCGAAAGTTGTGAATAATCTTTTCATAGTTCGTCGTCTGTTTTGATTAATTATTTAATAGGTTAAAATTAGTAAAAAATTTTCAATTTGCGGAGAAAGAGGGATTCGAACCCTCGTGACGCTTGTGACGTCAACACGCTTTCCAGGCGTGCGCCTTCGGCCGCTCGGCCATTTCTCCTTATTTACACTATTTATTTTTGGCGCACAAATTACAAAAAATTATGATTCAATAAATATTTAAACATCAATTTCTCCTCTTATTGATTTATTTAAAAACGCTATGATTCCCTCGTTTGGCAGATTCTGACCAAGAAGAAACATTAATTTTGTTACAGCTGCTTCTGTTGTTAAATCATAACCGCTTATCAATCCGGCATCCAATAATTTTTTCCCAGTTTCATATTGTGTCATATCTACTTTCCCCGAAATACACTGTGTTACATTAATAATGATTTTATTATGTTTTATAGCATACTTTAGAAGATCAATGAGCCATTTTTGGGTTGGGGCATTCCCTGCACCATAGGTTTCAAAAACAATACCTCTTATATTTTCAGAATTAATGGTTGATTCAATAATTTTTTTATTAATGCCCGGATGAATTTTAACAATAGCTACTCTCGGATCAATTTTCTTATGAACGATCATTTCTTTTTGTTTTGTAGGATAGGAAATTGCCGAATAGTTATACTTAATATTTATTCCTACTTCTGCCATTGTCGGATAGTTGGGAGAAGAAAAGGCATTAAAGTGTTCTGAACTGATTTTTGTTGTTCTGTTGCCCCTGAATAATCTGTTTTCAAAATAGAGTGCTACTTCCGGGACCAGGGGTTGTCCATCTTTTTTTGCTGCTGCAATTTCTATTGATGAAATCAGGTTTTCTTTTCCATCTGTTCTTAACATTCCGATTGGGAGCTGAGATCCCGTGAAAATAATTGGTTTTTGCAGGTTTTCCAGCATAAAACTTAATGCTGAAGCAGAATATGCCATTGTATCCGTTCCATGCAATACTATAAATCCATCGTATGAAGAATAGTTTTTTTCTATAATGGAGGCCAGTTTTATCCAAAATTCAGGACTGACATCCGAAGAATCTATTAATGGATCGAATGTAATGGCATCAATTTTATATCCAAAACTTTTAAGTTCCGGCACTTGTTCCTGTATATGACTAAAATCAAATGGGCTTAATCCTCCTGATTCGGGATTTTTTATCATTCCAATCGTACCGCCTGTATAGATAATTAAAATTGATATGTCCTTTTTTTCATTCATTCGTTTATCCCGAATATTTCTAATGCATTTTTGGTTGTTATCTCTGCTGCTTCTTCAATTTTAATGTTGTAGATGTCTGCAATTTTTTCTGCAATGTAATACAAATAAGAACTCTCATTTCTTTTCCCTCTTTTAGGGACAGGTGCCAAATATGGAGAATCTGTTTCTAATACCAAATGATTAATATCAATTTGTTTTACAACATCATCCAAATTAGCATTTTTAAAAGTAACAATTCCGTTTATTCCGATTTTAAAACCTTTGCTGATAATATACCTTGCCTGTTCAATATTCCCGGTAAAACTGTGGAAAATACCATAAAGATTATTATCGTTTAACTCTTCTATTATTTCAAAGATTTCATCAAATGAATTCCTGGCATGGATAACAATTGGCAAATTCATTTCTTTACCCCATTCTATTTGATCTCGGAAGGCTTGCTTCTGTTCGTTGATATATGTTTTATCCCAGTAGAGATCGATACCAATTTCTCCTATTGCATAAAATTTTGAATTATTGAAATAACTTTTTATCTGGTTTAAAACTTCCCTGTAGTTTTCATCTACTGAAGATGGATGTAATCCCATCAAGGGGTAAAAATACCCCGGGTCCTTGCTACATAAATTCATAAGTGGTTTTATACTTGAAAGATCAATGTTAGGCAGGAAAATTTTATGAATGTGGTTGTTTCGTGCTCTTTCTTTTAAACTTTCTTCTTCACCCTTAAAATCAGGCAAGTATACATGAGAGTGTGTGTCGATTAAAAACATAAAAAAGATATTTGGGCACAAACATCATAAAAATTTGTGATAAAAAAAAGAGAAGCCCGAAAGCCTCTCTTTATATAATTTATAGGAATCAAATTATTTTATACCGCGCCCTGTGCCAGCATAGCATCTGCTACTTTAACGAAACCACCAATATTTGAGCCTTTTACATAATTGATGTAATCTCCGTCTTTGCCATGTTTTACGCAGGTATCGTGAATACTTGTCATGATTTGTTTAAGTCTTGCGTCAACTTCTTCCCGTTTCCAGGGCAGTCTCATTGAATTCTGTGTCATTTCCAGACCTGATACTGCAACACCGCCAGCATTTGCAGCTTTACCCGGGCCATATAAAATGCCTTTGTTCAGGTATATTTCAATTGCTTCCGGTGTAGAAGGCATATTAGCTCCTTCAGATATGCAGAAACAACCATTGTCGATTAATGTTTTTGCTTCCTCTTCATTGATTTCATTCTGTGTAGCGCAAGGCAGTGCAATGTCGCATTTTACTTTCCAGGGTCTTTCTCCTTCGTGGTATTCAACGCCGTATTTTTCAGCATATTCTTTAATTCTACCACGTTTAATATTTTTCAGATCCATTACGTAGGCAAGTTTATCGTCGTCAATTCCGTTGGGATCATAAATAAATCCTGATGAGTCGGACAGTGTTACTACTTTACCTCCAAGTTCGTTTACCTTTTGGGTTGCAAATTGTGCTACATTCCCTGAACCTGATATCGCAACTTGTTTTCCTTTTATTTCTTCACCTCTTGTTTTAAGCATTTCCTGTGCAAAATAAGTTGCTCCGTATCCTGTTGCTTCGGGACGAATAAGGCTGCCGCCATAATGAATTCCTTTACCTGTCAGAATTCCGGTGAATTCATTTTGTAATCTTTTATACTGACCAAACAAGAATCCAATTTCTCGTCCACCAACACCAATGTCACCAGCAGGTACGTCAGTATTAGCCCCAATGTGTCTGAATAGCTCAGTCATAAAGCTTTGACAGAATCTCATTACTTCATTGTCCGATTTTCCTTTGGGGTCAAAATCAGATCCTCCTTTTCCTCCGCCCAGCGGTAAGGTTGTGAGGCTGTTTTTGAAGACTTGTTCAAAGGCAAGGAATTTAAGGATACTGAGGTTTACTGTTGGGTGAAACCGAAGTCCTCCTTTGTAAGGACCAATAGCGCTGTTCATTTCAATTCTGTATCCTTTGTTAATCTGAATTTCTCCTTTGTCATCTAGCCAGGGAATTCTAAACAGAATAATTCTTTCTGGTTCAGAGATGCGTTCTAGAATTTTTGCTTGTTTGTACTTAGGGTTTTCTTCAATAAAGGGGATTAATGATTCTGCGACTTCTGTAACCGCTTGAAGAAATTCATTTTCTCCGGGGTTTTTGGCAGAAATCTTTGCCATGAATTGTTCTACTCTTGGATCCATGTTAATTTTGGTTTTTAGTTAGTAAATGAATTGTTTTAAGATCGTAAACAAACTTATTGATTTTTTTCAATCTTAAAAATAATTTAAAGGCCAGTGTAATGTTTAAAAGCATATTGGATGTCTTTAGGCCTTTGTTGTTTATTGGTATTGAGGAATAAAGCTGTGTGTTATGTTTTACAACACAAATGACAAAAGTCATTGTTGGCATAGTTTTGCAGTATAAAAACTACCAGGGAGGCATTTTATAAGTCCTTTAAATTCAAGGCCTAACAGAACAGGAGATATTTTACTGGTTGGTTTGCTCATTTTCGTACAAATTTCGTCAATGGAAATTTTTTCTTTTTGTTGGACAGTCTGGAATACAAGTTTGTCAAATTCGTCTAATTCACTAAAGAGTTGCTTTTGAATGGCTTTTTGTTTTTGTTTGTTTACTTCCCATCCGAGTACATATTGGAGATCTTCGGCATTCTCTATAAGCGCAGCCTTGTTGGTTTTAATTAAATTGTTACAACCCTTTGAAGTATCATCTATGGATCGTCCCGGGATTGCGAATACATCTCTGTGATAAGAATTAGCGATATCAGCAGTTATAAGGGCTCCTCCTTTCTCAGCAGATTCAACCACAAGTGTGGCATCTGCAATCCCTGCAATAATTCTGTTTCTGCTTATGAAATTTCCTCTTACTGCCTTGGTTGTACTTTTAAATTCTGTTAAAAGCGCCCCGTTTTTTACAATTTTTTCAGCCATTTTTTTATGAATGGCCGGATAAATGTTAGCTAATCCATGACCTAATACTGCAATTGTTTTTAATCCATTTTTTAAAGATGCCTGGTGAGCGCATGTATCAATACCATAGGCTAAGCCGCTGACAATTATTAAATCTTTGTGTGTTTTTGATAAATCTTTAATCAGTTCTTTACAAACAGAAAGACCATATTCGGAAGGCTTTCTGGTTCCGACAATGCTCAGTACTTTTGTGCTTTTTAATTGGTTATTTCCTTTAGCGTATAAGATTACCGGAGCATCTTCGCAATTTTTTAACCTTTGAGGATAACTTTTATCGGTAAAAAATTTTGCTTCAATATTATATTTTTTTATAAATTCTAGTTCATCCCTGGCCTGTTCCAGTACCTTTTGTGGGTTAAATCTTGAAATGAAACTTTTTCCTATGTTTGGAATTCTGGATAATGTAGTGTTTTTTTCTTTAAAGACAGCTTCAGGTGAGCCTGTATAAGCCAACAATCGTTTTGCAATAACTGGTCCGGCACCCGGAATTAAACTTAATCCGATTTTGTACATCAAACTTTTCTCATTCATAAATAGTAAATGTTAAAAATGCTTAAAAAATAAAAAATAATTAAACTTAATAAAACATTACGCAATTATATACGTACTATAAAGTCATTCTTAAAACTTATGAATTAGTACCCAAAACGGTAGCTATTAAATTCATAATGAGTAAAAAAAGATTGGCAATTTATTAAAATTTTTTGCAACTTTGTAAAATTTCTATTAATAAAAATCGTTTACCAAAAGACAATTTAAAGTAGTTTGACCAAGCAAAAATAATTAAGCCGAGATGAGACAGTTAAAGATTACAAAATCAATTACAAATCGGGACAGTTCGTCACTTGAGAAGTATCTGCAGGAAGTAGGAAAAGAAGATTTGCTGACACCGGATGAAGAAGTAGAGTTAGCACAAAGAATAAAAAAAGGAGATAAGGTAGCTTTGGAAAAGCTTACAAGAGCTAATTTGCGTTTTGTTATTTCTGTTGCTAAACAATATCAATTTCAGGGTTTAAGTTTGCCCGACCTTATCAATGAGGGGAACCTCGGACTTATAAAAGCAGCAGAAAGATTTGATGAAACAAAAGGATTTAAATTCATATCATATGCTGTTTGGTGGATTCGACAGTCCATTCTTCAGGCGATTGCCGAGCAGTCAAGGGTAGTTCGTTTGCCCCTGAATAAAGTAGGTTCAATCAATAAATTGCATAAGGCTTATTCGAAGCTGGAGCAGGAAAATGACCGAACACCAACTTCTGAGGAGCTTGCCGAGATGGTGGATCTGCCTAAGGATAAAGTGGAGAAGACATTGCAGTTATCCGGAAAACCATTGTCAATGGATGCTCCGTTTGATGATGATGAAGACGGTAGTTTGCTCGATGTGATGGAAAATAAGGATGTGCCTGACGCAGATGGAAGTCTGTTAAATGAGTCACTCAGCCGTGAAATAGAAAGAACATTGAGCGTTTTACCGGAAAAAGAGAAAGCAGTTATTAAATATTTCTTTGGTTTAGGCGTACCAGAAATGTCCCTCGAAGAGATAGGACAAAAGCTTAATTTGACAAGGGAAAGAGTCCGTCAAATTAAAGAGAAAGGAATCAGAAGATTACGTCATTCATCAAAAAATAAGCTTCTGAAAAAATATTTAGGATAATTTCCTGAGAAAATATTAATTTACAAAAGCTGCTCTTTACATGGAGCAGCTTTTTTTGTAAATTAAGAGAGTATTCTTATTTCTATTTTCCATATCTGAAATTTGTATATTTGAGTAGCCGGATTAATCCGCGATGCTAAATAAATGTAGTTTATAATCTTTTATTTAACATAATTTATAATTTCTATAGAAACAACTTGTTAAAAAAATCGTTACTTTTACACAATTATTTAGACTGTAGTTTATTAAATATTTAAAAAAATGGCTGTTGATTCAACGGAAATATTAATTAAGATCAGGAAAATACTTAGATCAGTAAATTTAGAATCAAAAAAGATTCAAAAAGAATATGGGGTAAGCATTCCTCAGATTTTATGCCTGGAATATTTAAATAGTTCGGATAATTATCAGGCAACGCAAAAGGAGATTAGAGACTATCTAAATTTAAATTCAAGTACTGTTACGGGAATTATTAACAGGCTTGAAAAGAGAGGGTATCTTGCCCGGCTGCCCAAAAGAGCAGACAAACGAACAACACACATAATCATGACAAGTAAAGGCTCAGATTTATTAAAAAGTACTCCAAGGCTTTTACACGAACGATTATCTAAAAAACTGGAAAATGTGCCTGAAGATCACTCCATAGATATTAGCGAAGCACTTGATTTAATAATACATTATTTAGGTATAGATGATATAGATGCATCGCCCTTAATAACTGTTGAAGATAAGATATAGCTTTTATTCTCGGGTTTTATCTTATCCTTGTTTTTGTAGATTGAAATAATATCATTAATTTTGTTCTGCAGAAACAATTCTAATTGCTGTCTTATATATATACTTCACCCATAACGTGAAAAAAAAAGCTTTAGTTTTACCAAACACAACCGTCTGTTTATTGTACTTATCATGAGTACTAAATTTGTTTTTTATGGATGTCCACTTTAATAAGCACGAATTAATAAATTTACGCAAAACAATTCATAAATATCCGGAATTATCGGGGAAAGAAAAGGAGACTCCCCGGAGAATTCTCGATTATATATCAAAATTTAATCCGGACAGAATTATTGAAAATATTGGTAAAACAGGATTGGCAGCTATTTTTGAAGGTAAAGCCGAAGGGCCTACAGTTCTTTTTCGTTGTGACTTAGATGCTTTACCCATTCAGGAAGTGAATGAAATTGATTATAAATCGGTACATAACAACATAGCTCACAAGTGTGGACATGATGGACATATGGCCATCATGTCAGGTTTTGCAGAGGTTATTTCACAGAACAGACCCCGCAAAGGCAGAGTTGTGCTTTTGTATCAGCCTTCGGAAGAAAATGGGCAGGGAGCAGAAATGGTTATTAAAGATAATAAGTTTAAAGAGATAGAGCCTGATTATGTATTTGCTCTCCATAATTTACCTGGTTATTCGAAGAGTTCGATTATTAGTAGAAAAGGAACATTTGCTGCGGGGTCAAAAGGGATGATTAACAGGCTTTATGGTAAAACTGCACATGCCGGAGAACCCGAAAACGGCAATTCCCCTGCTTTAGCTATGGCTGATGTTGTAAGAGATTTAACATTTTTGCCAAAACACAATTCATATTTTGAAGATTTTACACTCATTACGATAATTCATGCCAGGCTTGGGGAAATTGCTTTCGGAACCACTCCGGGTTATGCCGAGGTTATGGCTACTCTACGGACCTATTCCAACGATGATATGGATGTTTTAACCCAGAAATCTCTGAAAATTGTTGATAAGCATATCCGGTCTCAGAAACTTAAGTCTGAAACCGAATGGGTGGAAGAGTTCCCAGCCACTATCAATAACGAGGAATGCGTAGATTTAATTGAGGAAGTTGCAAAGAATGAAGGGCTTGATGTTTTTAAGCCAGAAGAACCCCTGAGATGGTCTGAAGATTTTTCGCAATTTACCATTCGTTATCCTGGGGCGCTTTTTGGCCTGGGGTCAGGAACAGAGCAGCCACAGCTTCATAACCCCGATTATAATTTTCCTGACGAGATTATAGAGGCAGGAATTAAAGTTTTTTATGGTATTTATAAAAAATTTTTACAATAATATTTTTTTATGGCAGGCACATCTCATATTGAAATTGACCGATCAGCATTAATTCATAATTTGCAGTTTCTTAAACAATACCTGGGAGAGGATGTAAAGATTTCTTCGGTGATCAAGGCCAACGCTTATGGTCACGGAATTGAAGAATTTGTACCCATTGCTGAAGAAGCAGGCATAAACCATTTTTCAGTTTTTAGTGGCGATGAGGCACAACGTGTATATAAAACGAAAAAGGCTGCTACTGATATTATGGTTATGGGCTGGATGAACCCGGAGGAGATAGATTGGGCTGTTGCAAATGGCGTTGAATTTTTTGTATTTGAACGGGACAAACTTGAGGAAGCACTGAAATGTTCCAGAGAGCATGAAAAACCAGCTAAGATTCATATAGAGGTTGAAACAGGTATGAATCGTACCGGTTTTATAAAAAAGGATCTTCAGGAAGTTGTTAAAGTTATTAACGATAACCGGGAACATTTTCAGGTGAAGGGGTTGTGTACGCATTATGCTGGTGCCGAAAGTATTGCCAACCATGTAAGGGTTCAAAAACAGATCAAAAAATATAACAAGCTTTATAAATGGATTGTCAATCGGGGTATTGTCCCTGAGCTGCGCCATACCGCGTGCTCCGCAGCAGCGATGACTTATCCGAGAACACGTATGGATATGGTTAGAATTGGAATTCTTCAATATGGATTCTGGCCGAGCCCGGAAACCTTTATTCATTTTGTTCATAAAAGAATGGAAAAATCAGATGTGCTTAAACGGGTGCTTAACTGGAAAAGCCAGGTAATGTCCATAAAAAAGGTAGGCTCAGGAGAATTTGTCAGTTACGGAACCTATTATATGGCTACGGAAGAAAAAAGAATAGCCATTGTTCCGGTTGGATATTCACATGGATATAGCCGTTCATTGAGTAACCAGGGACGGGTTTTGATTGATGGACAAAGGGTGCCTGTGATTGGTATCGTAAATATGAATATGTTAATTGCTGATGTGTCGCTAATTCCTGATGTAAAGAAAGGTGATGAGGTGGTATTGATAGGAGAACAGGGAGGAGCTAAAATTACATTAGCTTCCTTTGCAGATTTTAATAACCAGTTGAATTATGAGCTTCTGGCTCGTTTGCCCCTGGATACTCCAAGAAAAGTTATAAATTAAATTAACAAATTATGGCATTTATTGAACTGGATAGTAAGAAACTAGAGCATAATTATAACTATCTGAAAGAATTACTTGATAAGGACGATATAAAATTTGGTATCGTATCCAAAGTACTTTGTGGAAACAAAGATTTTCTTGAGGAATTGATCAATTTGGGTGCAGATCAAATATTTGATTCCCGGATTTACAACCTGAAAGTTGTAAAGAGCATTGATTCAAATGTAGAAACAGCTTATATCCGGCCTCCTTCCAAGCGAAGCATTAAAAGTGTGGTGAAATATGCTGATATAAGCTTCAATACAGAGTTTTATACCATTAAGTTACTGTCAGAAGAAGCAAAACGCCAGAATAAAACCCATAAAGTTATTATAATGATTGAGATGGGAGACCTAAGAGAAGGTGTTTTGGGCGAAGATTTTCTCAATTTTTACGGGAAAATATTTAAGCTTCCCAATATTGAAGTCGTGGGTATTGGAACTAATCTGAACTGCCTGAACGGTGTTATGCCCAGTCATGATAAACTTATTCAGCTTAGTCTTTATGAACAGTTGATTGAGGCTAAGTTTAAAAAGAATATTCCTTTCGTATCCGGCGGCTCTTCTGTAGCTCTGGAACTGGTATTTAAAAATATGCTGCCTGAAGGCATTAACCATTACAGGATAGGCGAAACGCTTTTCTTTGGTAATAACTTGTTTACGGAAGAAAATATTGAAGAAATGGAAAATGATATTTTCAGGCTGAATGCAGAGATAATTGAGCTTACAGAGAAACCTGTGGTGCCTACAGGTGAAATAGGACAGAATGTAGCAGGAGAGGTAAAGGAATTTGATTCTGATGATTACGGCAAGACCTCATACAGGGCATTGCTGGATATTGGATTATTGGATATTGATCCCGAGAATCTTATACCCTGTGACGAAGATATTGAATTGTCCGGAGCCAGTTCAGACATGATTGTTGCTGATCTGGGTACCAAAAAACCAGATTATAAAGTTGGAGATCTTATTTCATTTAAAATTAATTACATGGGCGCTTTAACTGTGTTGAGTTCCCGCTATATTGGCAAAAAAGTGGTATAATTGATCAGTCTTTATTCCTGTTGGCGTGTTGATATAGTGCCTTTTTCAGTTTGTTATATTCATCAGTATTTAAAGCTGTAATGCTAATAGGAGGATATTTGGCAACACCCTGTGGGGTATTTATATAAAGGATAATATATTTGTTCAGGTTAAACACAGCTCTCACTATTTTATAGGCATAAAACTTTTCTTTCTCTATTTCAATGGAAAAACGTCTTCCCTTAAAAGGCCTGAGAGAAATATATCTGAGGATTAATTTTCCTTCTTCATCTTCATCAGAAAAATATATATAATTAAAATCTTTAATGTATTCATAAATATTATAAACGATATAAATTAAAGTAAGAAATATAACCCAGTAGTACTTATTCATTCCCATTATTGTTCTTCCCATAATATCAGTAGTTGACATAACTAAAATAAGTGGAATAAAAATAATCAGCAGGATTAGTCTTGTTTGGTTAATGCGGACTGTAGTATTTTTATTTTCAATAATCATTAATATATCTATGTTATGATTTTTTTCTTCTTTTTATTTCTTGTTTAATTAATAGCAGTTCTCTGCTTGTCTGGCCTGCAACTGATGTGTTTTCTTCAGCTCTTCTGATTAAGTATGGCAATACATTTTTTACGGGACCATACGGAAGATATTTTGCGACATTGTAACCTTTTTCTGCCAGGTTAAAACTGATATGATCACTCATACCATACAATTGAGAAAAGAACACCCTCTTATCATTTTTTTCAATGCCATTGTTTTCCATCAGTTCAACGAGGTATTCAGAACTTTCTTCATTATGAGTACCGTTAAAGATAGTAATTTTTTCGATATTTTGTATAGAAAATTCAAGTGCTTTATTATAGTCAATGTCTGTACTTTTTTTGTCAGGGTGAATAGGAGAGGGATAACCCATTTTTTTTGCACGGGCTCTTTCTTTTTCCATATAAGCTCCTCTTACAAATTTAATTCCCAGATAATAGTTATCTCGTTGAGCCAGCTTAAGTTCCTTTTTCAGAAAATCAAGCCTGTCCCAGCGATACATTTGGAGAGTATTAAATACAATGGCTTTTGATTTATTATATTTAAGCATCATTTCCCTGACTACTTCATCAATAAAATTTTGGTAGCAGTAGTCTTCAGCATCAATTAAAACAGGAGTATCCAGTTCGTAAGCTTTCTTCGATAATTTATCAATTCTGTTTCTGAAGGCATCCATTTCTTTTGATTCTTCAGGGGTTAATTGTTTGCCGGCACTAACCTTCTCCAGTACTGCGCTTTTAGCGAAAGCCGTTGGTTTAAATACGGCAAAGGGAATATTTTCATTTGCGGCGGCATTTTCAATGGTCCTGAGTGTTTCATTAAGTGCATTTTCAATATCTTCAGGATTTTCTTTTCCTTCTACAGAGTAATCCAGAATTGATTTCACGTTATACCTGGCTATTTTTTGGGCTACCTTGTTCGATTCCTCAATGGATTCTCCCCCACAGAAGATCCTGAAAATAGTCGGTTTTATGATCCATTTTACAGGAAACCTTATTGCCAGCGCGAATAAAAGAAGCATTTTGCCTGTCTTAACTACAAAAGGATGCGAAATAGATTTAAAAAGGAAGTATGCTTTTTTTAAATCTTTGTTTGTTTTACTTTGAAAAGCTAATTTTGTATTATTAAAATCAACCTGGTTCATAATTGTTTATTTTTATATTATTAATATGCAAATTAATTCATACGATACCAAAATATTTACTACAGAAGATCTGGACAATGATCTTGATACCACAATCCGGGAGATGAATCCGGACAGCGTATTTGTAATTATTGACAACAATACTGAAAAGTATTGCCTTCCTTTATTACCTAAACTTAAAATCAATAAAAAAGTTCATTTAATCAAAACAGGAGAGGGGGAGAAAAACAAGAACCTTGAAAATATTAATAATATATGGAATGAACTAACCATAAAATATGCCACACGTAACAGCCTTGTAATTAATTTGGGAGGAGGGTTGCTTTCTGATATTGGTGGCTTTGCGGCCTCAACTTTTAAAAGAGGAATTCGGTTTATAAACATACCCACTACACTTTTATCAATGGTTGATGCTTCGGTAGGGGGGAAAACGGGTTTCAATTATAATACTTATAAGAATCTTATTGGAGTGTTTAACAGTCCTGCTTTTGTTTTTATTTACGCTCCTTTTTTAGAGACTCTTCCTAAGCGCCATCTTTATGCTGGCTGGGCAGAAATGATAAAGCACGGACTTATTTACTCCAGTCACCATCTCTATGATTTGCTTGAGACAAACCCTGAAGAGGCCGGAAGAGAAAGTTTGAATGAACTGATATTTAATTCTGTTTCCATAAAAAATCATTTTGTTTTGGAAGACCCACATGAACAAAATATTCGAAAAGCTTTAAATTTTGGGCATACATTGGGTCATGCATTTGAAAGTTTTTCTCAAAGAATGGATAATCCACTGCTTCATGGAGAAGCCATTGCTAACGGAATGATTTGTGAGTTATATCTGTCAGTTCAAAAGACAGGTTTTAAAAAAAGTGATTTGAAACGAATCAGGAAATATATACGGAAATATTATCCGATTTACAGGCCTGATGTAAATATGCAGGAATCCTTATTAAGTATAGCCAGGCAAGATAAAAAAAATCGTGATGAAAAAATTAATTTTACACTTTTGAAAGATAAGGGTTTATACACGTTGGATGTGTATATAGAAGAACAGCTAATAAGAGAAAGCTTTGAATATTTAATGTCAATTGATTGATTATTCCTTTCTTTTAATTATGGTAAAGGATTTCTATTTTCCGTGTGTGTGGGTTTCTTGTCAGAGTAGGCTACACCTGTTAATGTGGCACTTGGTATTTCTCCAAAGGCCATAGAAACAGTTTTGTTTGTGATCAGCACATAATTGGCATTTAAATTAGCGGCTTTTTTTCTCAGGATCACTTTTGCTTTTTTTACAAGAACCCTGGCAGATTCATAATAACTGTTTCCTTTTACAGAAGCTTCGATCTCCTCTATTCTATATTTGTTTTTAACATTTACTTTGTTTTTAACTACTTTTACCTCCCGCCAGTCAAGGGATTTTTCTTTGCTAACCGGCTCTTCGTTTATGTATTCCAGTTTTCCCCAGTTATACCTTATCTTGTGAACTTTATCT
The DNA here is from genome assembly GCA_964461045.1 of uncultured Bacteroidales bacterium. Taxonomy (GTDB): domain Bacteria; phylum Bacteroidota; class Bacteroidia; order Bacteroidales; family UBA12077; genus JAGXLC01. The sequence goes on from CAYWSJ010000013.1 coordinate 18,385, forward strand.
TTGTCCAGGGTTAATCTTTTATTGGTGTTAGTTTCTGTATAAATGATGCTATCAAAAGATATTTTTTTAACGTTTATATACATTTTATCTCCACCAAAGAGATAAATGGTGTCGCATTTGATTAACTTTTCACGATTGCTTTCAGCCTTATCGGATGAGTCAATGTTTTGTGCATTAACCATAAACGGTAATAATCCAAGTATTAATATCACTATTTTTTTCATAGGCTGAAGCGGTTAAGAATTATTTTGAATTACAAAAATAATGGATTGATAAATGTAAATCAAAAAAATATGCTTAAATAGTATAAAAACTGTGCCAAAAAAAGCCGCCCAATCGAGGGCGGCTTTAGAAGATTAAAATATTTTTTATTTTTTCAGGTTGTGTTTTTCAAGAAATTCACCCAGAACATTATTCATATCTGGTTTTCCAATTTCGTCGAGATCGTAGAAAACTCTTGTATTAGGTTTCTTAATTTTCACAACTCTGTTCAGGTCAATAGGTGTACCAATAATAACAGAATCACATTCAGTGTTATTGATTGTTTTTTCCAGGTCTTTTATCTGCTCATCGCCATATCCCATAGCCGGCAATAATTTTCCTATTTCAGGATAGATTTTAAAAGTTTCAACTAATCTACCCACAGTGTATGGTCTTGGGTCAATAATTTCAGAAGCACCAAATTTTTGAGCAGCAACAGTACCTGCACCAATTTTCATTTCACCATGAGTTAAAGTAGGTCCGTCTTCTACAACCAATACTTTTTTATTCTTGATAACAGAAGGATCTTCTACTGAAATAGGAGAGGCACCATCGATTACTGTAGCATTCGGATTTACTTTTGCAATATTTTCTCTGACAGTTTGAATATTTTCCGGAGATGCGCTGTCAATTTTGTTAATAACTACTACATCAGCTAATCTCAGGTTCACTTCACCAGGGTAATAATTCAGCTCATGACCAGGTCTGTGAGGATCCACAACAGTAAATGCCAGGTCAGGCTTGTAAAATGGGAAATCGTTATTTCCACCATCCCAGAGAATTACATCACATCCGTCGGGGTCGTTTTCTGCTTCTCTCAGGATAGCCTCGTAATCTACACCAGCATAAATTACATTTCCGCGTACGATGTGTGGTTCATATTCTTCCATTTCTTCAATAGTACAGTCATGTTTTTTAAGATCCTCTAATTTTGCGAAGCGCTGTACTTTTTGTTTTTCAAGGTCTCCGTAAGGCATTGGGTGACGAATAGCCACTACCTTAAGTCCCATTTCCATTAAAGTCTCGATTACTTTCCTGGATGTCTGGCTTTTACCACAGCCTGTCCTGATTGCACCAACAGAAATTACCGGTTTGTTGCTTTTAATCATTGTATCTTTTGTTCCCAGTGTGATAAAGTTTGCTCCTGCATCGTGTACGATTGAACTTACACTCATAATATGCTGATATGGAACATCGCTGTATGAGAATACACAGTCATCAACTTCAAGATCTTTGATTAATTTTGGCAAATCTTCTTCCGCATAGATAGGTATTCCTTCTGGATAAAGATCTTCTCCGGCCAGGCTGGCAGGATATTTTCTTCCTTCAATATCAGGAATTTGAGCTGCTGTAAATGCTACAACATTAAAATCAGGGTTGCCACGGAAATAAGTGTTGAAATTATGAAAATCTCGTCCCGCAGCTCCAATGATAATTACATTTCTTTTTGCCATAATTCATTTATTTTTAAGTGAGTTAAACTAATTGAAATTTGCACACAAATTTAATATTAAACTTGAATTTATTATGATTTTATTCAATTCTTTATATTTTCTTTCTGGACGACAAAAAATGATTCGAAAATTCACTATGTCAGCATTTTAAGTTTTTGTTCCCCTGGTTTTAGGAGAAATGTTAAGAAACATGTTTCTAATTAAATACAATAAATTTTTAATGATCCCTTAATGTCGGGGAAAAACTATTTTGATTTTATTTTAAAATTCTGTTTCACTAAGTTTTATAGATGAGTCACATAAAACTATTTTGTTAAAGCAGGGAAAATCAAAACAGTTTTTAAAATTTGATTCCGCAATAATTATTTTCAGCTAAGATTAAACATTCTTCCTAAAAATGTGGTAAATTTATAAGAAAGATAAATCTATAAATTGTTAAAAGGAAAGACTGTGAATTTTTTAGCACATATTTATTTGTCAGGAGATAATGATTATGTTAAGATAGGAAATTTTATCGGTGACTATATTAAGGGGAAAAAATATCTTAATTATCACCCCAATATTCAGAAGGGAATTCTTTTGCACAGGTATATAGATTCATTCACTGACCATAACGAAACGGCCAGGGAGTTAAAATCTTTCCTGTCAGAAGATTACAGGAAATATGCAGGAGTGGTTGTAGATATTTTTTATGACCATTTTCTGGCAGTTAACTGGAATAAATATTCGGATTATTCTTTGAATAATTACATAAATATTTTTTATCAGCTCCTTGAAGAAAATTATAATTTATTACCAGGGAAAGTGCGAAATTTTTTACCCAGGATGATTAAGCACAATCGATTATTATCTTACCGGGATATTAACGGCATTGAAAATGCTCTGAAAATTATGGCAAAAACCACCTCGTTGCCCGATAAATCCTCGCAGGCAATTGATATTCTTGATCATTATTATTATGAAATGGAGAGTAATTTTAATCGGTTTTTTCCACAAATAATTGAATATGTTAATTATAAGTTTGGTATTTTTATTCAATACAAAAATACTTTTTATCAGAAACAGGCAAACAAAAATTAATGATAATAAACTTTACAAAAGGAATATTGTTAATTCTGATTGAGTTTAACAAAAAAAGGTTTTATTTAAGTTCAATTTTTTGTTAATTTGCACCGCCTTTAGTGGATTAAGCAAAATAAATCAATTGTAGATATATGGGGAAAAAGAACAGTTTTGAGCAGGTAAAGATTAGTCCCAAAGCCCAAAGGATACTTCATCAGATTTTAGATGAGACTCCGGAATTGGCTGAAATGATTAATTCTGCAGAGGATGAAACTGCATTCTACGCAAATCTCAGGAAGTGGGTTCTGGACAGCATAGAAGATTCATCGCATGTTTTGGGGTATTATTCTGAAAAGAACAAAGACAGGGAAGTTTTTGAAAAGCTGACCTGGAAAGATTTTGCAGCCATAAGAATACTCGATTATATTGATCATGAAGGGATGGATTATGTGGATCCCAATCTTAGAGGGGAAAGGTATTATAACAATCCTTTCAAAATTTTATGGCTTGCGGCAAAATATGGAACAGGAGGGGCAAAACCTGCCTTTTTTGAAGATATGCTTCATCTCTTCAGGCAGTTTACATACAGAGAAAAGCCCAAAATGCCTAATCAAACAACAGTTGACGATTGGATGAACAGGCATCCTTCCGGGCTGGATGAAAATATTGTAAAGATACGTGAAGAGAACAAGACCCGCATTATTAATTTGTTTATTAAGAAAATTGATGAGGGGGAGATAAATAACTCAATCTTTAAATTTGAGTCTGACTGGGATTATAAGAAGAAGTACAACAAGATGCTTGAATGGTGGGATTCAAAAATATTTCATCTGAAGTTTGCCATTCGTGAGCCTGATTTACTGAATGAAATGTTGGATTATAGCCTGGATCCTGATACAATGAATATTTTATATGATGCACAGGAGGCAGGGATTCCATTTTTTGTAAATCCTTATTATTTATCATTGCTTAATACTAAAGCCATAGATGGGTTTATTGCTGCCGACCAGGCAATAAGAGATTATGTCATTTACAGTCGCGAACTTGTTGATGAATTTGGCCATATTGTGGCATGGGAAAAAGAAGATATTGTAGAGCCCGGGAAACCTAATGCTGCAGGATGGCTCTTACCCGAAGGGCATAACATTCACCGCAGATACCCGGATGTGGCAATACTTATTCCTGATTCAATGGGCAGGGCGTGTGGAGGACTGTGTGCATCATGCCAAAGGATGTACGATTTCCAGAGTGGTCACTTAAATTTTGACCTGGACAGGCTAAAACCTAAAGAAACCTGGCCGGAAAAATTAGAAAGGCTGATGAAATATTTCCAAAACGATTCTCAGCTAAGAGATATTTTGATCACAGGGGGCGATGCCCTTATGAGTAGTGATAAATCTCTGAAAAGAATTTTGGATGCCGTATATGAGATGGCAGTTAACAAGAGAGAAGACAATAAAAACAGACCAGATGGTGAAAAATATGCAGAAATGTTAAGGGTTAGGTTAGGAACCCGTTTGCCTATTTACCTGCCCCAAAGAATTACAAAAGAATTAACTGACCTTCTCTCTGAATTTAAAGAAAAGGCATCAAAAATAGGTATTAAGCAGTTTGTTATTCAAACCCATTTTGAAAGTGCGATGGAAGTTACACCGGAAGCCAAACAAGCTGTTCTGAGACTTATTTCTGCCGGCTGGATTGTTACTAATCAGCAGGTTTTTACTGCTGCAGCATCACGAAGAGGGCATACGGCTAAATTAAGACAAGTATTAAATTCTATAGGTGTGTTGCCTTACTATACTTTTTCTGTGAAAGGTTTCATGGAAAATCATTATAATTTTGCAACGAATGCCAGGTCTGTACAAGAGCAGATTGAAGAAAAGAAAATCGGAATTATTTCTGAGAACAATCATGATAAGATTCGTACCTTCCCTGAAAATGCTGAGAATATGGCAGAAAATATAGAAAACCTGAAAAATGCAGAGGGAAGACCGTTTATTGGGACAGACAGGAATGTTTTAAATATGCCAGGTGTGGGAAAGAGTCTTACATTCAGAACGGTAGGGATTACCAGGGAAGGCAGAAGGATTCTGAAATTTAATCATGATGCAACTCGTAAACATAGTCCGATAATTGATAAAATGGGTAAAATAGTTATAGTTGAAAGTAAATCAATTTCTGAATACCTTAAGCAATTGGATGGTATGGGAGAAGTTGCCGAGGAATATCAAACCTTATGGGGCTATTCTATGGGTGAAACAGAGAAAAGAATGCCCATTTATGAGTATCCGGATTATGATTTTGAAATCACTGATACGTTGACAAACTTCCAGATGACGGAAAGTTAAGATTATAAATATTTTTAGAATTTTCAGGGCCACGGATATGTGGCCTTTTTTATACTCTAAAACCGAGTATAAGGACATCATCAATTTGTTCGTAATTATTTTTCCACTCATTAAATTTTTGAACAAGAAGCTCTTTCTGTTTCTCCGGTTTTTCTTTATGTATGTTGAGAAGGAAGGTCTTGAAAGTACTTAACATAAATTTTTTCTTGTTTACCCCTCCGAACTGGTCATAATAACCATCGGTAAACATATAAAACATATCGTTTTCTTTAATGTAGAGGCTTGAATTGGTAAAAGCCTTTTGTTTTTTATTGCTAATTCCAATGGGCATATTGTCTGCCTTCAGGATATTTAGCTCATTATCACGAATATAGAACAGGTGATTATAGGCTCCTGCAAACTGAAGAAAATTATTTTCCCAGTCGAACGAGCATACTGAAATTTCCATGCTTTCTTTATATTCATCAAATTTTTCTGAAGTAATAAGGGTTTTTACCACTCTATCTCTTAGTTTATTCAAGATAATTGCTGGATCATCCACATTCTCATTATTTATAATTTCATTCAGATAGGTAATACCAATAATGCTCATAAAAGCTCCGGGAACGCCATGCCCTGTGCAATCTGCAGTAACAATGATTGTTTTATTCTGAATCTTTGTTAACCAATAAAAATCTCCACTAACAATGTCTCTTGGCATGAAAAGACAAAACCCGTTTTCTATTTTTTCTTTGAACTGGGCTAAATCAGGGAGCAATGCCTCCTGGATATGTTTTGCATACTCAATGCTATCGGTAATTTCTTTTTTCTGTGTTTCTGCATGTTCTTTCTGGCTTAAGGCCAGGTTCCTTTGCTTTTTGATCTCGTTTCTTTGCGTTTCGATTTCATCTCTTTGAGCCTCAATTTCTTCCTTTTGCTGCATTATTTCAGCATTTCTGTCCTGGAGGGCTTCATTTGCTTCTTTTCTTTTCCTGCTTTGGCGAATCAGTAATAATGTAAAAATAAGAATTACGCTAATTACAAAGACTGAAGAGAATATAAGGATTTGATGTATATTTTTTTGCTTATTGAGCTCTGCAATTTGTTTTTTTGATTTGGCAGTCTCATATTTTACCTGGAGTTCTGCAATTCGTTTATTGGTTTGTTCATTTATCCTTTTGTTTCTTAAATTCTGGAGTTGCTTGTAGTAGTCCAGTGCTTTTGCATATTCTTTATTATATTCATAAACCGAGGCCAGTGCTTCAACAGCATACTCTTTGGTTATACCAAGCTTAAAAGAATCACATATGAGCACACTTCGGGTTAAGTAATTTCTCGCCTTTGATAAATTCCCCATCCTGCCATAAACTTCACCAATATTTAACATAGATGTAGCCAGGGATTCCGGTTTTTTCCATTTTAATTCAATTTTATAAGATTTTTTATAATAGTCCAGTGCTTTTTGGTAATCCTCTTTCTTAAAATATAAAACGCCAATATTATTATAAGAACTTGCCAGGGAAGAAGAATCTTTTAGCTTTTTATCAAGCTCAAGGGAGTTTTTATAATATTCAAGTGCTTTGTCCTGATTTCCGGTGTTTTTATATACAATGCCCAGGTTGTTATAAGCATCTGCCATTCCACTTAAATTCTGGAGATTTTTATGAAGTTCCAGGTCTTTTTTAAAGTATTCAGTTGACTTATTGATGTTGTTCTGGTAAAAATATCCTTCCCCAAGCATTGTATAAGCAGAAGATATGTAATCTTTCCTGTCCATTCCCTCTGCCTCGGCTAATAATTGATTGGCAAAACCAATTGCTTTTTCAGGAGAGTTAACGATTGTTAATACTGAGAGATCGTATAAAATACTCAGCCGGTTTGTATCAACAGCAGACTTAAGTTCATTCTTTAAACTATCAATCGGGTTATTTCCTTCTGCATGAGATGGAGAAAGTTGAATGAAAAAGAAAAAAATTATAATGAGTGTAACTTTGCTTGTAAAATATTTCGTCATTTCCCCATTAAAATTATTTAAAATACTTACTAATTTAATATTTTTGAAAGGGCTAATTTAATTAAACGAACAATAATTTTACGAACCTTTATACAATAAGATACACAAAAATCCATTATAGATAGAACAGGTTTTGTGAACTACCATTTTTAATTGATGAATCTATGAAGCTGCTCTTAAAATTATACTTTGTATTTTTACTAATAATGCTTCCTCTAATTAGTTACCCTCAAATTGGAGGAGAGAGCACTTATCAATTTCTTAATTTGCCGGTATCTGCACGAGCAGCAGCTTTGGGAGGAAATGTAACTGCAATAGATGATGATGATCTGAATCTGATTTATTTTAACCCTTCCCTGCTGTCTGAAGGGATGAATCAACATCTTTTGTTTGATTATGTAAGTTACTTCTCAGATATTAATTATGGTTATGCAGCCTATGCTTCAGATTTTTTACCGGGTGTTAATTTTGCAGCAGGAATTCAGTTTCTCAATTATGGAGAGTTTCAACGCGCTGATGAGTTTGGAATAAAATCAGGTAAATTTTATGCTGCTGAATATGCTCTGAATTTGATGGCAAGTAAAAAACTGAACAAGAATTTTCGGGTTGGAGTGAATATTAAACCGATATACTCTTCTCTGGAAAAATATCAATCATGGGGTTTGGCTACTGATATAGGATTGTTATATTCAGACACAAGCCGGCTTTTTTCTGCCAGCCTTGTATTGAAGAATATTGGAATGCAGATAGTTCCTTATCATGGAAATTCCAGGGAAAGATTGCCTTTTGAGATTCAGGCAGGGGCTGCTTTAAAGCTCAGGCATGCCCCCATTCGTATTGTTGCCAATGTGAATCATTTGGAAACACCCGATTTGACTTATGAAAAACCCACCTATCCGGTAAATGATTATTCTTATTATCAAAGTGACGATCTTAAAGAAACCTTCTTTGAGAAGAGCTACGACCATTTTATGAGACATTTAAATATTGGAATGGAGTTTATTCCTTTTAAAAACTTTTTTGTCAGGGTAGGATATAATTACAGAAGAAGACAGGAAATGAAAATTGCTTCAAGAGTTTCAACTGTTGGTTTTTCCTGGGGGTTTGGAGTAAAAATTTATAAGTTTTATCTGAATTACGGACGAGCTGATTATCATCTTGCCGGAAGCACCAACCATTTTTCTGTTCGAACAGATTTAAATTCATTTTATAAGTCTAAATAAATTAAATTTGTTCAAAAATTAAACACATGATTATTTCAGTTGATGGCTATTCTTCCACAGGGAAAAGTACTCTGGCAAAAGACATTGCAAGATATTACAAGATCAAATATATTGACAGCGGAGCCATGTATAGGGCTGTTACGTATATTGCATTGAATAACAAATGGTTTAATCTGGAAACCAAAAAATTAAACGAACCAGAGCTGTTGAATTTACTGGATAACGCATCTATTGATTTTAAAGTAACTGAAGAAGGGCAGTTTCTGACCCTGAACGGGAAGATTATCGAGGAAGAGATTCGAACAATGAAAGTAAGTGAATCTGTTAGCTACATAAGTAAATACGCTTCAATTCGTTCCAAACTGGTGGAAAAACAAAGAAAATTTGCAGATAGTTCGAGTTTGGTTATGGATGGGAGAGATATTGGTACAGTAGTATTTCCCAATGCTGATGTGAAATTTTTTGTTGATGCCAAACTTGAGGTAAGAGCAAAACGAAGATATGATGAATTAATTAATAAGGGATACACTATCACATTTGAGGAGGTGAAAAAGAACCTTCTGGATAGAGATCAGCTTGATGAGAACAGAAAGGTGAGCCCTTTAAAGAAAGCTCCTGATGCCACATTGATTGACAATACCAATTTAAGCCGCGATGAACAATTAATTAAAGCTATTGAGATCATAAATAAAAAAGCCGGTAAAAATTTTAAAAAATGATTTTAGACCGTATCTTTGAATAACGAAAAGATGAAAATTTTTGATTCATGACAAAAATAAAAAAAATTGGAGTTTTAACTTCCGGTGGTGATGCCCCCGGTATGAATGCTGCTATAAGGGCTGTAACACGTACAGCTATTTATAATGATATAGAGGTGGTTGGGATTCGTCATGGCTATGAGGGAATGATTAACGGTCATTTTAAGCGGTTAAAATCACATAATGTAAGTGATATTATTCAAAGGGGAGGAACTATTTTAAAGTCAAGCAGGAGTGAAGATTTTAAGACAGAAGAGGGAAGGAAGAAAGCTTATGATAATCTTAAAGAGGAAGAAATTGGAGCCGTGGTTGTTATTGGTGGAGACGGAACTTTCAGGGGAGCAAAGGAATTTTCGCAGGATTATGATATATCTATGGTAGGAATACCCGGGACAATCGATAATGATCTTTACGGAACTGATTACACCATAGGATATGATTCTGCCCTCAATACAATTGTCGAGGCTGTAGACAAAATAAGGGATACAGCCAGTTCACACAATAGATTGTTTTTTATAGAGGTTATGGGAAGAGATGCAGGTTTCCTGGCTTTGAGAAGCGGGATTGCATGCGGAGCCGAGGCAATATTGATCCCTGAAGTACGTAGAGATACAGCAACGCTTAAGAATTACCTGGAAACAGGTTATAAACGGAAAAAATTCAGCAATATAATTTTAGTAGCTGAAGGTGATGAAACAGGAGGTGCCTTTGGTATTGTGAATGATGTGAAAGATGATTTTAAAGAATATGATATGAAGGTGACTGTCCTGGGACATATTCAAAGAGGAGGAAACCCTTCTGCCTTTGATCGGGTTATTGCAAGCCAGATGGGTGTAGCTGCTGTAGAGGCGATATTAGATGATCAGAAAAGCATTATGGTAGGAATGATGAACAGGGAAGTGGTTCATATCCCGTTTAATCGTACTATTAAACATCATAAAGATATTAACAGAAGATTGCTGGATATTATTGATATTTTATCTATCTGATTTCTGTTTTACTTTTCCACGAGAAATAATTGTTTCATGAATAAGGAAAAAGAAGTATACGCTGATGTTATTTTGCCATTGGCTGTTGGAGATGCTTTTACCTATAAAATACCACAGAATTTACAAAGTAATGTGGAAAGAGGTAAAAGGGCTATAGTACAGTTTGGTAAACGAAGAGTATATTCTGCTATTATCTATCGCATACACCAGAATCCTCCAAAAGAATATAAAACCAAACCAATTCTTGATGTATTGGATGATTCTCCTATTGTTAATTCAAAACAGTTTAAATTGTGGGAGTGGATGGCTGATTATTATATGTGTCACTTGGGGGATGTATACAAAGCTGCAATTCCTTCAGGATTGAAGCTGGAAAGCCAGACAAAAGTTGTTTATAATCATTCGTTTAACAACAATGAAATATTAAGCGAAAAAGAATACTCTTTGCTTGATATAATAAAAATTGATAATATTATAGGTTTGGAAGAGCTGTCCAAAAAAACCGGGCATAAAAATATTCTGCCTTTCATGAATTCACTGATGGAAAAAGGGGCCATCCAGATTGAAGAGAAATTAATTGATTCTTATAAACCTAAAAAAGAAAAATATCTGCGCTTAAGTTTTTCTCCTGGCAATGAAGAGATGATCAACGAGGCATTTAAGAAACTTGAGCGGGCGCCAAAACAAATGAATGCTTTTATGCATTTTATAAAACTTGTGCGTGAAAACAATAATTCAGAGGAGTTTACAATGGAGAAAAGGCGTTTTAAGGAGATTGCAGGTGTAAACTCTAATATTTTGCGTTCCTTAACTGAAAATGAAATTCTTTCTGAAGAAACCAGGGATATCAGCAGACTAGATAATGAAGAGGGAGAAACAACAGATAAAAAAGAATTAACAGAAGCACAAAAAGAAGCTTACCTGGAAATTAAGGAGCAATGGGATGAAAAAGATGTGGTGCTGTTGCATGGAGTTACATCGAGTGGAAAAACGGAAATATATATTGATCTTATAAAGGAGCAGATTGAAGCTGGCAAACAAGTATTGTATCTTTTGCCCGAGATTGCTTTAACCTCTCAGATAATCAAACGCCTGAAAATGATTTTCGGTGACAAAGTAGGTGTATACCATTCAAAATTCCCTGACAACCAGAGAGTGGAAATTTACCAGGATTTACTGAAAGGAACTTCAACTGATGATTCGATTAAGATTATCCTGGGAGTAAGATCTTCTGTGTTTTTGCCTTTTAAAAACCTGGGGCTCATAATAGTTGATGAGGAACACGAGAATACCTACAAACAGTTTGATCCTGCTCCCCGATACAATGCCAGGGATGTTGCTGTTATACTTGCAACTATCCACCAGGCTAAAGTGCTGCTTGGAACAGCTACACCAAGTGTGGAAAGCTACTTTAATTCAAAAAGAAAAAAATACGGGTTTGTGGAATTAAATCAAAGATATCTTGATATCCAGTTGCCAGAGATTGAAGTGGTCGATATTTTTAAAGCAAGGAGGGAAAAAAGGTTACAGGGTCATTTTACAGAGACTCTTATTAATCGTATCAGTGAAGCTTTGAATCAGAATGAACAAGTGATTCTTTTCCAGAACAGGAGAGGTTTTTCTCCATACATTGAATGCGAAACCTGTGGCTGGATTCCTGAATGTAAGTTTTGTGATGTGAGTTTGACATACCATAGGAAAAACAACAGGCTGGTGTGTCATTATTGCGGCTATAACATTAAATTACCGGATAAGTGCCCTTCATGTCATAGTAATAGCCTTGTTACACGTGGATTTGGGACAGAAAAGATTGAGGAAGAAATTGCGCTGTTCCTGCCGGATGCGAAAATTAAACGAATGGATTTGGATACAACAAGGAAGAGAAATGCTTATGAAAAAATTATTGATTCATTTGAAAAACATGAGATTGATATTCTGATTGGCACACAAATGGTATCTAAAGGTCTTGATTTTGACAATGTAAGTGTGGTAGGTATTTTGAATGCTGATAACCTGATTAATTTCCCTGATTTCAGGGCTCATGAAAGAAGTTTTCAGTTAATGGCCCAGGTGAGTGGCCGATCGGGAAGAAAGAAAAAAAGAGGAACAGTTATTATTCAAACATCGCAACCTAATCATCAGATTCTGAAAAATGTGTTGAATAATGATTACTTAGAAATGTTTAAAAATCAGATTAATGAACGAAAACAATTTATGTATCCTCCATTTTACAGGATTATTAAAATATTGCTTAAACACAAAGATTGGAATAAATTAGATCATGCCTCAAATCTTTTGTCAAAAGAATTGAAAAGGATTTTTTCCTATCGGTTATTAGGGCCTCAGAGTCCATTGGTAGGAAGGGTTCAGAGTTATCATATCAAGCATATCCTGGTGAAAATTGAAAAAGAGAAATCATTAAAAAAGACAAAAGAATTAATTATTCGTGAGACAAATAAGATAAAAATGCACGCTGATCTAAGATCATTACAGGTTAATTTTGACGTGGATCCGATGTAACAAAATGCTGAAAAAAAAGGTGCAATAGAGTTTTGCACCTTTTTTTAATAATTTGAAATTTACAGCAAATTCTTAGTCAAATGCATTTCTTATTTTTTCTGCAATAGAAAGAAATTCTTCTTCTTTCAGTTTTAGTTTGGGCTGACTAAAACAGGCATCAGTCTCTTTATCAAGAGGAATAAGGTGAACATGTGCATGTGGAACTTCCATTCCCAAAACTACAACCCCTACTCTTTTACAATCAATTACCTTTTCTATGGCCTTTGCAACTTTTTTGGCAAAAACCATAAGTCCACTCAAAGTTTCATCATCCAGATCGAAGTAATAGTCAACCTCTTTTTTGGGTATAACAAGAGTATGTCCTTTTTTTAAAGGATTAATGTCTAAAAAAGCAAAGAAATTTTCATCCTCAGCAATTTTATAAGAAGGAATTTCACCTTTAATGATTTTTGTAAAAATAGAAGCCATAATATTTATATTTTAAAGAGATATTTCAAGTATTTCAAAAGGAATTACTCCTGAAGGCACCTGAATGTCAACCACATCTCCTTCTTTTTTTCCAAGCAGCCCCTTTGCAATAGGTGAGTGTACTGAAATTTTACCACTTTTCAGGTCTGCTTCTGACTCTGCAACAATGGTGTATTCCATTACTGCGTTATTCTTTTTATTTTTTATTTTTACTTTGTTCAGAATTTGTACTGTTGATGTATCAATTCTTGATTCATCCAAAATTCTTGAATTGGCAATGGTATTTTTGAGCTTTTGGATTTTCATTTCAAGCATTCCCTGTGCATCCTTTGCAGCATCATATTCTGCATTTTCTGAAAGATCTCCTTTATCTCTTGCCTCAGCAATCTGTTTGCTGATTTTAGGTCTTTCAACAGTTTCCAGATGCTTTAATTCTTCTTTTAATTTTTTTAATCCTTCTTCTGTAACGTAAGAAACTTTCGCCATGATTCTTCTCCTTTAAATATTATCCATTTATTTCTTTTATTACAACCAGTAAATTACAATGATTGAATTTGTGTTTTGAGTATAATTTGTTAAATATTGGGTCTGAATTTTAAACAAAAAAATAATGAAAAAGGTTAATCGCTTTTGCGTAACCTTTTTCGTATGCAAAAATAAACAAAAATTTAAAGTCAATCAAGTACCAACTTAATTAATACTTAAAAGTCTTTAATTAAAAATGTTTTCTGTTTAATATTTCAGAATATATAATCCCTTCTTCTAAGTCAAAGTCCTCTTTTATTTTGTTGATGACCTCCTTCTTTTTTGATTCTTTTGTCGGGTAATACTGGCTGTAATTACTATCTGTCACCTGTTTTCCTTCTTCATAATTTTCTAAAATTGTATTGCTTTCCTCTTCCCCTTTTTGCTCAGAATCATCTTCTTGTGTTTTATCCGGGCCCTGTTTAATTTTTGATTCCTTCTTCTTATTTTTTTCTTCCCATTCTTTCTCTAATCTTTCTTTTACTTCCTGCACAGACATCTCTTTTTTATCTTTGGTCTGCTTTTGATCTTCAAGAACTTCTTCCTGTTTGTTGAAGATGTTTTCAATTTCCTGGTCAGTTTCATTACCAGAAGAATTTGGGTTGAAGTCAAAATTATCAGCAGAAGCAACTGGTTTTCTTTTTTTCTTTTTAGTGCTTAAAATTCCTATAAGAATTGGTATTCCGAATGTAATCAGAATGGGTAATATTTTATCAAAAAAATTTTCCATAGTTAATTTAATGTATCTCTTCTTCAAATAATCCTTTCTCGCGTTTCTTAAATAATCCTATAAATTTTCTGAACCAGATTTTAACTCTTGCAAAAAACGGAGGCTTTCGACTGTTAAAATGGTTCTTGTTCCATTTTTCTGCTCCTTTGGCTAAATGATCAATTTGCTTCTTTGTTTTTTCTGGTTGTCTGTTGTAATTTTTTCTTACAAATTTTTTTTTAGCCCTCTCGTATTTTCTTTTTTCTTTTTTAGAAATTTTTTCTTTGACTTTACGCGACTTCTCTTCCTGGGTCATTGTCCGACTGGAGCTACAGGAAGAAATCGCTATAGCATTCATCAATATTACTAAAATTAATGTAATTTTGCCAATGTTTGAAAAATTAAATTTGCTTTGCCAAGTCTTCATATATGTCAACAAAATTAATAAAAATACTTGCATTAACTTTTACGATATTTATTTTTCAGAGTTGTGAAAAAGAGGAAGAACGATTCCCCTATGTTTCTTTTGATGTAACCTTTAATATCAGCACTCAACTTAATAACGTAGCAGTAGGGGAGTATGTTTTTAAAAATAAATATGCTTATGGTGGTTTGATCATTTACCATAAAACTTCAAGTGAGTATCTGGCCTTTGACAGGGCTTGCCCACATAAGCCAAGAGATCGTTGCATACTGGAACCAGATGAAAATTTTGAAACTGTTTTAACCTGTCCCTGTTGCGGGTCAAAATTTTTAATAACTGATGACGGATCTGTTTTTGAAGGACCTGCAACAAGGCCTCTGTATCAGTATGAAACATACTATATTCCACCTAATCAGCTGAGGGTTAGAAATTAATTGATTATTTAGCGGGGTGTTAACTTAATATTTTAAGGGCGGTTGCTTTGTCTTTTTTGAGTTGTTCCACTAATTGATCAACATTGTCAAATTTTTCTTCATCCCTTATTCTTTTGATGAAGTGAATTGAAATGGTTTTGTTATAAATATTTTCATTGAATTCAAAAAGATGTACTTCAATTGTTTTGCGATAACCATGTTTGTCAATTGTCGGGCGTTTCCCAATGTTTAGCATTCCTTTATATAGATGTTGTCCAATCCTGGTAGCTACAGCATATACACCATCTCTCGGAATAAGTTTGTAACTGTCTGAAATTTCAATATTGGCCGTAGGGAAGCCAATTTTTTTTCCTATCCGGTTCCCTCCAATGACTTTTCCCCTGATAAAATACTCATATCCAAGATATTCGTTTGCCTTTTCGAGATTACCTTCAAGAAGATGATTTCTTATCTTTGTACTGCTTATACTGGCACCATTTGTTTTTTCGGGATTTACTCTTGTAAGCGTAAAGTGGTAACGTTCTGCACAATCTTTCAGATCTTTAAAATCTCCAGCCCTGTCCTTGCCAAAATGGTGGTCATGTCCTATAAGCAAGTGTTTGACGTGAAGTTTGTTAACTAGTATTTCTTCAGTAAATTTACAGGCGCTTTTCTTGCTAAATTCTTTTGTAAAGGGTAGTATTACAAGGTGGTCAATATTCTGCTTCTCCAGGAGAATTTCTTTTTCTTCCAGTGTGTTTAATAACCTTAATGTTTCTATTTCATCACTTAAAACTAATCTTGGATGGGGCCACAAAGTAACTATTACAGATTCTCCCTGTTCATTTTTAGAGATATTTAATAAACTGGTGATTACTTTTTTATGACCAAGGTGCACACCGTCAAATACTCCGATGGTTATCACCGGCTTTTTTGCATTAAATGTATTCAGATCGTAATGAACTTTCACGATTATGTAATTAATTTAAAATATATCCTGTATAAGTCCCCAAAGATAAAAAAGTAAATAATACGGTAAACTATTGTATGGTTTTAATACTAAAAGAAATTTTGCTTTAATTTTGAATGCTTTAATGGTTTATTTCGAATGCGGATATATTGAAGAATTTACTGAAATGATATGTGTTTCTTCTTTTTTTAGCATCAGAATCTGATATGGAAAATTACCATAGAAAAGAAAAACTTATTATTATTCAAAAAAGCAAATGTGAAATTGGATTTTGAATCTTTAAAAGAGTTACTCAATAAAAAAATATTAATTTTGCCAATCTTCATACATATAGCTATACATAAAAAATGAAAGAAGAAGGATCTGTAAATAAGGTTTATGCCTTCAAACAATTATTTTCTCTTCTTGTTAAAGTTAACAATGATTTAATGGTATAATAAAAAGTATATCCAGATAGTTTAAAAAGAATGAAGAAAGAAAAGAGGTTATTTCCAAAACAGTTGAATTTCAATTTTAAAAGAAAATATCATTATAAATATAACAATGAGATAGGACTTTATGCAGGTATTGATGAAAAAAATAAAAGGTCGTACTAATCTGGCTAAAGCTATTAAAATGACAGAAATAGGAATTAATAAATACAAATCAAATAATAAAATAAATTAATTATGAGAAGATTGCTTTTATTAACATTTATCGTAATTGGAATTCTTTCATGTGGTTCACAATCAAATGAGTTCACGATAGAAGGAAAAGTAAGTAATTCAGATAATGAAAAAATTTATCTGGCTGAAATGAAAATGAACAGGTTAAAAAAGATAGATTCTGTTCAGGTTAAAGATGATGGAACATTTTCTTTTACCGGATATACAAACACTCCAAAGTTTTTTACGGTTTATACTACACCACGTAATTCGTTAACTCTGGTTGTTGGTCCGGATGAAGACATTAAGTTAACCGGGAATATTAAGAGTTTAAAGAAAACATATGAGGTAAAAGGTTCCGACGGTAGTGAAAAGATTCATGAGTTAAGGAACAACCTGATAGCTACAGTATCAAAGCTTGATTCTTTGGGGCAGATTTTCAAAAACAATCCAGATAAAGAATCCGGAGCCCAGTTAAGAATGAGATTAAACAAAGAATCGCATGAAATAGTAAAGAAGCATAAAGAATATACTAAACAATTTATAAATGATAACCTCGGTTCTTTAGCCACAATAATGGCACTTTATCAACAATTAGGTCCCCAGAGTTATGTGTTAAACCCCAGAGACGACTTAAAATATTATGAGAAGGTTGACTCTTCATTAATGGAATTATACCCAAATTCAGGACCTGTAAAATCTTTACATTCTCAGATAAAAATGTACAAATCAAGAATGAAAGAGAACTCAGCTAATATTCCGAATTTAGAAATAGGGAATGTTCCTCCCGAAATTGCTTTGCCAAACCCACAAGGAGATACAATAGCTTTAAGTTCTTTGAGAGGAGAATATGTATTGCTTGATTTTTGGGCCTCCTGGTGTAAACCTTGTCGTATTGAGAACCCAAATCTTGTGAGAGCTTATAAAAGATTTAAAGATGAAGGTTTTGAAATTTACCAGGTTTCACTTGATAAAAAAAGGTCAGCATGGGTTAACGCAATTGAAAAAGACAATCTTGACTGGACACATGTGAGTGATCTTAACTTCTGGAACTCAAGCGTAGTTAGAAGTTATAATCTTTCTAGTATTCCGGCAAATTTTCTTTTAAATAAAAAAGGAGAAATTGTAGCTAAAAATTTGAGAGGAGATGCTCTTCATGCTAAATTAAATGAGGTTCTTAAGGAAAATTAAGAGAGAGATCTTAAAATAAATAAAAAACCGGAGTAGTTTAGTTGCATACTCCGGTTTTTTATTTGTGTTTTTTATTTCTTAATTATTTTTCTAATGGCGATCCCTTTGTCAGTTTCTATTCTTATGAAATAAATGCCTGAATTATATTTTTCAAGATTTATAATGTCCCTGTTTCTAGATGATTTGGAACTATAGAGAATTTTCCCTGTTGGTTCTATTATTGTCAATCTTTTAATATCCAAAGTTTTACTTGTTATTTTTAATTTAGAGTCTGCAGGATTTGGATATATTTGGATGTTGTTTTTTGATAAATGGATTATATCGGTTTGTTCATTGACATCAATTTCTGCTGTTTTGCTTGTGCTATTTCCATTTACATCAGAAACAATTACATCAATATTTACCATGCCAATATCCTCTGTTGTGAATTTGCTCTGACTCAGCGTTGTGTCAGATAAACCACAATTGTCTGTTGCATTTTCAATCACATCACTACCTGTAATAGATGCGTTTCCAGTCTCGTCCAGCTGTATTGTGATATTCTTTGTAGCGAGCACTGGAGCTATGGTATCTTCTACCTCAATATTTGCAGTTTTAGTTGTAGTATTGCTCACGTCATCCTTTAAGGTGATTTCAATATAAAAAACAGAATCTGCATCTGCACAGGTAAATTCTGTTATACCTGAGATCAGGGTATCTGCAACTGAATTGTTATCGCTGGTTGCTTCAATCAGATCTTTTTTAGAAATAGAGGCATAACCCATTGAATCAAGATAAACCGTGCAGTTTTTAACACTTAATGTTGGTGGCTCATTATTGAGTATGTTTACTTCAGTTGTTTTTGAAGTTGAGTTGCCATGATTATCTTTAACAGTAACATCTACGAAGTGGTTACCTGCCGAGTTAAAGGTGCTCTGGTTCAATGTAGTGTCCGTTACCCGGCAATTATCCGAAGCGCTTTGAATGACATCAGCCGGAACAATTTCAGCAGTTCCGTTACTATCCAGTTCCAGAACTATATCTTGGGTTGTTAATAATGGTGAAAAGTTATCCTCCACGGTGATCGCAGCTGGTTTGGCAGTTGAATTTCCACCTGCATCTGTGGCAGTAACTTCAATATTTACGATTCCCACATTGTTACAGCTGAAATTATTCTGACTTAGTGTATAATTTTCGATACTGCAATTATCAGAAGAATTTGTTATTAAATCCATTTCTGATAAGGTGGCATTTCCATTTTCATCCAAAGATAAGCTTGTATCTTTTACTGTAAGCATTGGAGCAATAGAGTCAATAACTGTTACGACAGATATTTTAGTGGTTGTCTGTCCGTTACAGTCTTCAACTGTTACGTTTACATTATTTGTTCCTAAATCTGAACAGCTATAATTATACTGGCTGAGAGAAGAATCCAAAAGTGTACATGCACCTGATGCCTCAATGATAAGGTCTTCTTCTGTTATTGATATATTTCCGGTTTGACTAAGGTAAATCGTTGTATCTTTAACAGTAAGTTCAGGAGGAGGATCCACTTCATAAAAATAATGGGGGTCCGGGGCTCCGATGTATGGATGATTTTCACTTCTTCCGGAATGATCCGCAGCATGAATATAGTAATAAACTTCATTGTTTCCACCAGGTATAGAAAGAGTTGCTTCGTAGGTATAATTACCTGTATTCTGCATAGTGATATGATCGTATGAGGTTTGGTCATTTGTCTTGTAATAAACTCTCAGAGAATCCTCATAAACTGTTTCACCACTAAAGGGGATAATTTCTGCCTGAATATTGTATGAGTTTTGGTTTTCAATTTCACCAAGGAGAGGGGTGTGTTTAATTTTCAGCATGCCTCTGTCTGCCATTTCATGTGTTCGGCAGTGAAGGGCATCTGTATTTTGCCATATTTCTGCTGAATTTTGTACTCCAATTATTTCATATCCGGGCATAGCCTCTTCATATGTGGCTATAGCCTCATCATCCCATTCATTACCTGTTAGAGGAACAAAAACACGGTCGTTCAGAATCAGTGAATTTGTATAGGGTGTGTATGGATAATCACCCGGTGTGTAAACCCGGTATACTTCATAAGGAGTTCCCCAGGCCGAGGTAGTATTTGCATAATAATCAGCAACAGCTTCAAAATCTTCATAGCGTGAGTCACTCTCAGGAACCTGGCCAATCAATATTTTATCCACATCCAAAAATTTTCCCCAGCAATCTATATGTTCAATATAATCGCCAAGCGGGTCTTCATTAAGATGGTAATTACCAACTCCTAAATAATCATTCATCAGGGTATTAATTTCTGTTGTAGTATAGTCCGGATTCTCATCAATAACCAGCGTTGTTGATGCAGCATTGTTAATTCCATCTGCCATGTAATTTCCTCCTGTATGGATAAGATTCATCCCGAAAAGATCAATATTCAGGGAATCGGCGACAACTATTGGTATATCATCATCTCCTGGTCGGGGCCTGTTATAAGGGAAGTTGACAATTCCAATCTGATGATCTCCATATTCTATGTACCAGGGCCCGTAATCTCTTGTCCAGTAAGAGTCTGTGGGGGTATGTATAAATGTAACATTGTCTGTATTCACACCATTGTTTTCATATTGATTCATTACAGTGTTTTCTTCGCTTTGATCTTCCACTATGGTTGTTACCAGAATCTCTTCAGAAAGTGTAGCAATAAAGTCCATTGGAATACCAAAAGGATAACGGATTAATACAGATTCCATTGGTTCCCATTCTGCTATGGGTCTTATTTCGCCTGGAGGCGGTTCAGTTTCATAAAAGTCTTTACCTATTTCATGAGCTCTTTTTTGCTCTTCACTGGTCATTTTATGAGGAAGACTCTTCTTTTCTTCCTGTGCAAAACCTTTGCTTACTATTATTGATAAAAAACAAATTGTTAGAACATTTCTTAACTTAAACATGGAACTATTTAATTGGGTTTAGATATAAATCGAAAATTTTGTAGAGAACAAGTAGTTTGAGATTGTCAAATATAGTATTAATTAATCAGCATTCATAATTTCGTTTTATTCATAAAAAAGAAAGCCGGTTTTTTAGTTCAACCGGCTTTCTAAATCTTATTATGTATTATAGTGATTACATCATTTCATTCATTGCTTTGTAAGCTTTGTCACCATAAACGATTGATGGACCGCCACCCATTACGACAGCCACGCCAATTGTTTCAACAATTTCATCTTTTGTAGCGCCTGCTTTGATGGCATCCTGCACGTGGCAAGCAATACAACCTTCACAACGAATGGTTATGGCAATGCCTAATGCGATCAGCTCTTTTTGTTTAGCAGATAAGGCCTTGTCTTCTCCGGTAGCCTTATGCATGGTAGCAAAGCCATTTGCAATTCCCGGATTCTCTTTTGAGAGCGTTCCGATAAAGTCAAATACTGCTTGGGCCTGATCTTTGTATGTTTTTTCTTCTGTTTGATTTACGTCTTTATACATAGTTCCTCCTTTATTTTGATTTTACAGTAATAACAAATTTGGTATTGTATAACTGACTTCTGTATGAGAAACATCATTTGAATAAATGTTTTGAAACAACCATATTTGGATAATAAAAGTGTTTATTTATAAGTATAGCTATGGGGTTGAATTACATTAATTTTTTTATCCCCATTTAAACGAAACTATTTTGGACAAACTTTCTATGATTGAATTCGTAATTATAATTTCAAAATATTTGTTTTATTTTAGATTTTGTTATTGATATTAAGAAGGAAGATTTTATTTTTCAGATTTGAATAGAGGATATTAACCAGGGAAAGTGCCGATTATGAATTTCTTTTTCAAAACACTTTTAAGTCATAAAATTAATCCGCTTGAGGATTATGGGTCTGTATTAAGACAGGTATTAAAGTGGATATTAATGGTTTTAATGGTTATCGGGCTGCCTACTGTTACAATAGGCGTATTAGAAGCATTTAAGCTTGGGCAATCCGAGGTTGCCATGCTTTATATTTTTTTCTTCTCCATATTGATTCTTGTGACTATATTTCAGAGAAAATTAAAATATAAGTTAAGTGCCGCTATCGTTATATTTGGTCTATATCTTTTTGCAGTTCATAATTTGTTTATTTATGGCTTTAGTGGTGCTGCCATACCAATTTTTCTTGCCTTTTTTATTTTGATAACCATTTTTTTTGGAACAGAGGCCGGATTATGGTCTCTCCTGGCAGCCATAATTCCAATGGGAGTAATAGGTTATTTAATGGTTAATGATATCATTTCTTTACAAGTTAACCTGCTTAAAATTTCAACTTTGCCCATTTCATGGGTTACAGCAGCTTCTGTTACATTCCTGTCTGGTTGTCTTGTAATCGTGGTCTTTAGTTTTATTCAGAACAATCTTTTTTATATTGTCCGTATTACAAAAGATCAGTCTGATGAACTTAAGAAAATTAATGCCAGGTTAAAACAGGAAATTCAAAATAAGGAAATCATCCAGAAAGATCTGGAGTTAGCCAAAGAAAAAGCAGAAAAAAGCGAGGAACGTTATCAGAACTTTATTGCCCAAAGTTCAGAAGGCATTTATCGATTTGAACTGAAAAATCCAATAGATATTAATAAGGAGGTTGAGGAACAGATTGATCTGATTTATGAAGATTCATATCTGGCCGAATGCAACAATAAATTTGTGGAAATGTATGGAGCATCTTCCGTACATGATGTTTTAGGGTTGAGTCTTGTTGACTTGCACGGAGGGAAAAATAATCCTGATAACAGGAAGGAGTTTAGAGATTTTGTAGAACAGAATTACCGCATAACAAACAGGGTAACTGTTGAAACCACAAGAGCTGGAGAAACAGTTTATTTTTCCAATAATACAATAGGGATACTGGAAAACAATAAACTTGTAAGAATGTGGGGTATACAGGCAGATGTCACCCAGCAAAAACTTATGGAGCAACGCCTTATTGCAGCTAAGGAAAAAGCAGAAGAAAGTGATCGGCTGAAATCGGCTTTCCTGGCTAATATGAGTCATGAGATTCGAACGCCCATGAACGGGATAATGGGGTTTTCTCAAATGCTGCAACAGAAAGAATTTCCGAAAGAGAAACAGAAAAAATTTTTAAGTATTATACATTCCAGAACAACTCATTTGCTTCAGATAATCTCTGATATCGTGGACGTTGCTAAATTAGAATCCAATCAGATGTCAGTTTATCCGCAGGAGTTTTACCTGAATGATGTTTTAAATGAGTTAAACAGGCTTTACAAAAAGGAAATTGAGCACCAGCAGAAGAAAGAGCTTCACCTGGAATTTGATTTAGGTTTGACTCGTTCCCAAAGTTATTTAAGATCGGATCCTACGCGGATTAGGCAAGTAATGGATAACTTGCTTTCTAATGCGATTAAGTTTACCGAAAAAGGGAAAGTTGAATTTGGTTATAAACCGGAATCTGAAAAGACATTACTCTTTTGGGTCAAAGATACAGGAATTGGTTTATCTCCGGATGACTATGATAAAATATTTGAAAGATTCAGGCAGGTAAATGATTCATCAAACAGATTGTATGAAGGTACTGGTTTAGGTCTTACTATTTCTAAAAGTCTTATAGAATTGCTGGGAGGGAAAATGTGGGTAGAATCAGAACAAGGGAAGGGTTCTGTTTTTTATTTTACTTTGCCTTATGAATATACAACAGGGGAAAAGCATAAAAATAGTAAACCTGTTAATGAGGAATTTAACTGGCGGGGAAGGCAAATATTAATGGTTGAAGATGACCCAACCACTATTGAATATATGAAGGAAATAATAGAACCAACAGGTGCAAATCTGATTGTGGAGGAGACAGGAGATGAGGGATATAAAGTGTATAAGGAAAATTCGGCACTTGATTTAATCCTGATGGATCTTCGTTTGCCTGATATAAACGGGTTGGATATCATTAAAAGAATCAGGAAGGAAGATAACAAAATGAAGATTATAGCACAGACAGCCCATGCAATGGGTGAGGACAGGGAAAAGTGTCTGGCTGCGGGAGCTAATGATTATATTGCAAAGCCCATTGAGATGATTGATTTGTTGAATATAATTAATAAATATTTGTGAGTTTTGCTATTAAATTTGTTTGCTGACTATGATCGGGAAAAAATATAAATTAGTTATTTTATTTTGTGTTTTGCTTTTGGGAGTTTTACTTTCTCTTGGATCTTTTCAGGTTTTACCTGCCAAAAGTAATGATGACCCTGACCATGCTAAACAAAAAATTATAGTTGGAGGAGATTATCAATACAAACCCTTTACTTTTCTTGACAGTAACGGAGTAGCAAAAGGTTTTGATGTTGACATAATAAAATCTATTGCTGATAAATATAATCTAGACCTGGAGTTTAGATTCACCAAATGGGATGAAGCTTTAAAAAATCTTGAAAAAGGCAGGGTCGATGTCCTTCTTTCAGTTATCTATACCGAGCAAAGAGATACTGTATTTGATTATACCATTCCTTATAACGAGGATTATTATGGAATTTTTGTTCGTAAAGATAGTGAGGTTGAGAAGATTGCTGACCTTTCAGATAAACATATCATGTCTTTAAGAGGAGATGCCTCTGTAACAAGGTTTATAAAACCTATGGCACTCTATTCAAATACAACCCTGGTTAAATCTTTGCCGGAGGCTATTCAACTTCTTTCTGAAGGAAAGTGTGATGCAGTGCTTTCTCCTTATTCAATTGGAATGGAGACAATCGAAGAGCTGCAGATTAAAAATGTAAAAGTTACAGGGCCTTCAATATTACCGATTCTCTACCGTTTTGTAGTTAAAGAAGGCAATTCAGAACTTCTTTCTGTTTTGAATGAGGGGATTGATGAAGTTAAGTCTTCCGGCAAAAAAGAAGCACTTCTTAAGAAATGGCAGTTTCATAGACGAAATGAGGTTTCTCTTATGAAAGTTGTTCGTTATATATTGATTGGTTTAATTCCGATATTGCTTATAATCATAATTCTGATTATCTGGACAAGAACACTCAGAAAGCATGTGGCCAAGCAAACGCAATCATTGAATGAACAAAAGGCGGCTCTTGAGGAGCTTAATGCTACTAAAGACAAACTTTTTTCGGTTATTGCACACGATCTCAAATCGCCATTTAATAGTATCCTTGGATTAACTGAATTGTTGCTGGATGATAATTGCAATTACAAAAGCTCTAATTCAAAAAAACTTGTAAGACACATTTATTCTACAGCAAAGAATACTCTCAATTTAACTGATAATTTACTAAGCTGGGCAAAAACCCAAACAGGACAAATGAAATATAACCCTGAAAAGTTAAGTTTACATAAGGTTATCAACGAGGTTGTTGATATTGTCAATGCTTCAGCGAGAGTAAAAGACATTTCTGTGTATATTGGTCAGGTGCCAGATGTTAATGTTTACGCCGACAAAAATATGCTCAAATCGATTCTTTGCAACCTACTCTCAAATGCTGTAAAGTTTACTCACCAGAACGGGGAAATTAATGTTTCTGCAATCACAGGGGAAAAATCTATTGAAATTATTGTTTCTGATAATGGTATGGGCATGAACAAAAAAACCAGGGACAAACTTTTTAAAATAGAATCTAATTTTTCAACCAAAGGTACCGCCAGGGAAGATGGTTCTGGCTTAGGACTGATACTCTGCAAGGAATTTGTAGAACATCACGGTGGTAAAATATGGGTGGAAAGTTTAGAGGGAGAAGGAAGTAGTTTTACTTTTACGCTCCCTTTGAGTTCTTAGTATTTTGAATATTTTGTAATTTAATATACAAAATTTTTACAAATCTTTCTATCTGAATACCAGAATCTTGAGTCTTTTTTTATATCGAAATTAGATTAAATGGGTCATAACTATTATTGAAAAAATTTTCATTTTGGTGTAATAAAGAAATTTTTTTTGTGTCAAAACATTAAATAATCTAAACATATAATTAATTTGATTTGTAAAATATTAAACTTAAAATTATTAGTTATGAAATGGTCAAAAAGTATCTTATTTGCAGTGATTTTTCTTAGTATATCATCTATGAGCTTTGCCCAAAGAGGAACAGGTAATAAAGCGGGAATTGCCCGTAATAATTCAAACAATGTTACTGAAAGCATATCCGGGAAATTACTCAAAATTTTGAATGAGCCTTGTACCAATACTACGGGTCGATACGATAAGGGAATGCATTTTATTGTTGATAGAAAAGATAAGGGAGGGACTAATTTAAACATTCATCTAGGACCGGCTTCTGAGGTATCAGAAATGACTAATCATTTAAAACCTGGACAGGAAATTCGGCTTAAAGTATTTAAAACTGAAGATTTACCCGACAATCAATTTATTGCAAAAAGTTTTACAAGTAATAATGAGACATACAAAATCAGGGATGATGATTTTAGGCCTTTCTGGGCAGTCAAAAGGAACAATAGAAGCCAACGATGGTAAGTTCGTTATTGTTTAAGAAAGGGTTCCATAAAAGAATTGTTATAAATCCCTCCACTTTGAGGGATTTTTTTGTCAATGAGACATTGCAATGGCTATCGGTCGAATCCACGTCAGGCTTTCGACTGATATGAGCCCAACGAGCTATTGGTTTGTAATTAAAAATTTATTTATGGTGTCTTCAGTCTTTGTGCTTGTTTTTCAATTTTTAAAAGGTTATAATAAATCTCGAACCTTTTCCCTTTTCGCTTTCAACATCTATCGAGGCATTATTTTTTTTGAGAAAATCATGACTCAGATACAGGCCGATCCCTGAACTCTCTTCTCCCGATGTCCCCATTTTCTGACTTAGCCTGTTGTAGGTGAATAGGTTATTTATTGTACTCTGATCCATACCTGTTCCGTAATCTTCTATTTCTATAATTTTTTTGCTTTCCCTGCTATAAGCTTTAATACTAACTGTTCCTTCATTATAACTGAATTTTACAGCATTTGAAACAATGTTGCGAATTGCAGATTCTATCATATTAAAATCGGCTGATACATAAAAGTTTTCGTTTTCAAACAGTTTTTCAATTTTTAGTTGTTTAAAATCAATTCTGGGTTTAAGAAAATTCAGCACTTTATTGATGACAACAACTATGTCGACTTCTTCTGTTTCAGGCTCTAATTCCAGCAAGTCTTCTTTAGACCAGCTTAAAAGGTTTTCCAGTGTAAAATATACCGAGTTAGAGGTGTAGCTTAATGATTGAAGTGTGGCTTTAAATTTATCTTTGGAGTATTCATCAATTTTTGTAACCAGGATTTTTAACAATTCATCCAGCGTTCCAATGGAGCCACGGATGTCATGAGAAATAAGGGAAAGAAATTTTGTTTTTATATCATTGGATAGTTCCAGTTCTTTCTTCTTTGCTTTCAATTGTTGGTTCGTAACAATTAATTCCAGATCGGTCTCAATAAATTCTTTTACTTTCTTTAGCAGGTTTTCATAGAGTGTATTGTAATGGTTCTCTTTATTGTCAAGTAAACATACTGTACCAAAAACTTTTCCATTGGGGTAATTGATAGGAAACCCCAAATAAGATATCATATTAATATCCACATCCGGGTTGTTTTCTTTCCATATTGGACTTTTTCTGGCATTGGGGACCAATAATTTTTCCTGTTTTCCAATAACAGTTTCACAATAAAGCCTGTGAATAAGTTCTTCCTGGTCTCCAACCTTGTAGGGATTGCCTTCTGTGTTGCTTTTCATGAATACTTCAATGGTATTCTCATTCAATTTCATGATAAGCCCGGCTGGAACACCCACTATTTTGGCTGTAGTGTCTATTAGAGACTGCCACTTTTCAATGAGTTTATCCTGTATCTCAGGATTTTCTCCTGTTCCTATTATAACCCTTTGTGCTTCGTTGGTTTCTCTGATTATAACTTTTGAGTATTTTTTGTTCATAAGGAATTTGCCTGGTTTTTACTTAATTCTACAATGCATTAAGCCTTAATTTCAAATTGTTTTTTGTTTGAACTAAATATATATCAGTACAGAACATTTTGATTATAAAAGATTTGCATATTTGGATTCGAGTCCCCAAATATAGAAACAGACAGAATGGCAAGTTATTGTTTTTATATTTTGGATTCAAATCATGTTTGTAGAAAATGTCTTTATTTTGTCAAAAGCCGGGGAATAAATTACGTAAGTGTAACAAGCCTCCATAATAG
>CAYWSJ010000014.1:0-46408 GCA_964461045.1 uncultured Bacteroidales bacterium
CTCCATCATTTTTTCCGTTGGGGGGATTGTCGTTATCGCTTTTTCAATGATATTTAAATTTTAAGACTTTCCAAACAATCCTACTTATAGAATCTTTATTATGAGACAAACCTGATTAAAAGGTAAATAATGGGAATTCTGTCTCTATTTCCTGCGTGGTTATCTTATTTTATTCCTGAATGCCAGTTTTTTATAATTGACTTTTTAAATATTATGCAATACATTTGTATATAGATTGAAGGTTGGACTGAAAAACAATTAAGTATGGTGATATAGAGTACATTATTTTTTTACTTTAATTTATGAGACATGAAAAAAATCTTTTTAATTATTGGAATTATGTTGTTATTCCTTGGGATGACAACAAGAACCTTTTCACAAGGTAGTTTTTCTTTAAGTGGTGCTCTTTCTCTTCCAACTGGTGATTTTGCTGAGGATGATGGTTCTGGTGCCGGAATGGCGGAATCAGGTTATGGCGCATTAGTTGAATATTCAATGCCCGTTATTTCATCTGGTTTATATTGGGTTACCAGTGTTTCTTATCTAATCAATCCTGTTGATGAAAAAGGGATTGCTAAAGAAGTTTTTGGTGAAGCTAGTATGGCCGATAATCTTGATGTTGAGAATTATACTAACATACCAATTTCATCAGGATTAAAATACCAGACAGACCTTGAAACTATAAAGGTATACGGATTATTTCAGCTTTCATATAATATTAGTATGATAGGAGATTGGGAAATGACAGATGTTTATTATGGTGGGGAACCCGCTGATATAAGTTACGAATTTGAAAATTCAAATTCGTTTGGAATTATTATTGGCGGAGGTATATTAATAAGCGAGCGATTTAACATAAGTGCCCGGTATTATGGATTGGGTGAAACGGAAATTGACGAAGCTACCGCAACGGTTAATGGAGATGAAATGGATTGGAGCGATGCAGAGGGAGAAGATTTTGAAATTTCTATGTTTGTTATTACTGCAGGAATAAGTTTTTAATTACAATACTATTTATTGTGATTATACATAAATGAAATAATCCGATTGGTTTTGGTCTGAATCTGGTCGGATTATTTTTCCTTAATTTCTCCTGCTCTTCTCAAGGCGAATTTGGACAGGGCTGGTCCAATTATTTCATGAATTACCGTAGCTCCCAGGATGATGTTAATAAAAGGGTCGGCAATTACACCAAAATCGGGGTTTTGTTTGATCATAAGAGCCAGTCCAATCACTATGCCGCCTTGCGGAATAAGTCCACCGGCTGTATATCTTTTAACTTCTTTGGTACTTTTTCTTCCACCCCAGAAACTGCCAAGAAATTTTCCTGAAGCGCGGAAAAGAACAAAAAACAATACCAGTATCCAATAGTCACCCAGTACAAAAATGTCGAGATGCATCCCGCTGATGGTAAAAAATAAGACAAAGATGAGCTGCTCGGTATATCTCTCTAAAATTTTGAAGATTAATTCACTCTTTTTGTTAAAATTGACCACAATGAAACCCATAAACATGATGGCCAACAATTCATCTACTTCCAGCAGGTGAGATATTCCAAAACACAGGGCAAGAAATCCGACAACCAGCACAATGATTAATCCTTCAGCGCCATCGGAAAGAAACCTTACTACCCGGTTAAAAATGAAACCAACGAAAGCTCCCACTGCTACTGCTCCAAAAATTTGTTGTACAATGTTCAGCGCGATGGGAACAAAACCAATGTGTTCTGATGAAACAAATGCACCTGCAAATGCAATAGCAATACTGTAAAGCATGATACCCAAGGCATCATCAAATGCGGCAACACCCATTATGGTGGAAATAACCTTCCCTCTGGCTTTGTATTCATGGGCTACTGCCAGGGTTGCCGTAGGGTCGGTGGGTGCTGCAAGCGATCCGAGCATCAATGAAAAAGGAACATAAACGCTCATATAGCTTGCCTGCCCGATGTTGAGAAAAAACGGAGAAATAATGATAAAACCTATGATAACAAGGGTAAAGGCAAGACTTGACTCGTAAAAAGTAATTCTTAATATTTGCTTCCCCATGTTTTTTACTTTTGAGATCCCTAATGTGCCTCCTACCGAAAAAGTGATGATGCTTAAGGCAATGTTCGTAACAATGTCTGTATGTTTTACGAATGATTCTGGAACAAATGGAGCAATTTCCGGACTAAGTAATATTCCTGCTACAATATAACCTGTTACTTTGGGTAAACCTGTTTTATTTGCAAGTTCTCCAAAGATAAATCCCGCGAGGATTATGATAGCAACCAGTAAAATTCCGCTCATAAATTCCTTTTTTGTTGCTTTAATTTAAGAATAAATTTATAAAGGTGAAAATGATGTATTTGGGTTTCTGTAAATGTTTTGAAGGATTCGACAGGAAAATCAAATTAAAAAACAGCAACAAACAGTAAAAAACATTAAAATAAATTGACAAATATTAAAATAATTTATAACTTGTCCTTAGTGAATTAATAATTATTTTGTTATGCGATTTTTTAATTCTTTTCGTGATGTTTTTCATATTTTTAAGGACAAGGAATCTTTCTTTGAAAAGATTGATAAAAAACGCTCTGCCCGCTTAATCTACAAACAAATTTTAATCATTTGTTTGTTTGGTTTTCTTTATGGTATTGTAATGGGTAGCTATCATAGTTTCCTGCAGGCATTGGTATCGGGTGTAAAACTGATGGTCTTTTTTATTGCCACACTGCTCATTTGTTTTCCTTCCTTTTACATCATTCAGCAGGTTTTGGGCTCTCAAATGAGTTTCCGGCAGGTAAGTCTGGTTATTTTGAGTGGTTTTGTGCTGGCCTCGAGCATTGCCCTTTCTTTTGCGCCGATAATTGTTTTCTTTCTTCTCACCGGCGACAATTACCATTTTTTACAGTTGTTGCATGTGGCCATTTTTATTTTTTCCGGGATCTTCGGTATGAAACTTATGATTGATGCTTTGAAATATGCCTGCGAAAAGAAAAGTATCTACCCCAAAACGGGAGTGACTGTCTTCAGGATTTGGATCATTATCCTTGCTTTCGTAGGTATCCAGCTGGCATGGAACCTGAGACCATTCCTGGGCGACCGAAATGAAGCGTTTCAGCTTTTCAGAAAGTATGAAGGAAATTTTTATACGGCCGTGGTTTATTCTTTACAGCATATGTCGACACATGAGGAAATGAAAGGTGAAAAGGATGAAAATTTGAACAGCAATAAAAAGGAAGTAGAATTAAGAGATACCAGCGAGGTAGAAAAGATGTTGGAGGATTAGTTTATGGATATGGACGAAATAATGACGCTTGAAGAGGTGGCTAAATATCTGAAAGTAAAGCCTCAAACAATCTATACCTGGGCTCAGAATAACAAAATTCCGGCTGCCAAACTGGGGAAAGAGTGGCGGTTTCGTAAATCTTTAATTGATAAATGGTTCAATCACCATATTGACGAAAAGTTTTCTCAATACTTTGATGAATAAATATTTCAGATCAATTTTATTTTGTAATAACCAGGCGTAAAATTTCCTGGTGCTGACCGTCTTTTATTTTGACAAAATAAAGACCTGCTGCCAGGGATTGTATATTCATTTTTCCCGGCAAACCATCAAATTCTTTATATCTAAGTATATTACCTTTTATGTCTAATATTTGAACGTTTATTTTTTTACCTGAATCTTTTTTGTCAGTCAGAGTGATTGCCTGGTTTGCCGGATTCGGATAAATCGAATAAAAATTCTCCCTGGTAATTTCTGTATTTGTCGGTTCATTATCTGTTTGTGCTAGTAAGAAAACTTGTGTTTCTTTGGCAGTAATATCACCTGTCTCTGGCTTCCATCCGCTAAATCCGCCATTGCTGTTAAGGGTGATACTGTCAACAATTGATTGGGAGCGCAAGTCTCTCACTTTGTATTTTCCCGCCGGCAGTGATGAAATGTTAACAGAAAGTGAAGGTTGTATTGCTGATTCACTCATGTTGGAAACCACAACAACCGCTTCTTTGTTATGAATTCTGGCAAAGCTGAGTATGCTGCTGTTGCTGTTTTCTACAGATAAAAGGTAGCCTCTTTGCAAGGGAGAATTGTTGTTGCGTATATGGATCATTTCCTTATAATGGTTTAACAAAGAGTTTGCATCATCCTGCATATCAGCCACATTATTCGTTGTATAATTGTTGCCAACTGATTGCCAGGGAGTATTTGTGGAAAATCCTGCATAAACACCATCTGTCCACTGCATGGGTCTTCTGATGTTTTCGTGTGCGCCTGTGCCGGTCATTCCAATTTCTTCCCCATAATAAATAAAAGGGACTCCGGGTAAAGTAAGGTAAATGGATGCTGCCAGTTTCATGTTTGCTGTGTTGGAACCTAGTTGGCTGAATATTCGGTCTATGTCGTGGTTGGTTAAAAAGGTTGCATACTGAAGTTTTGGATATCCTGCCTGGATTGTTTGAACCTGGTTTTCAATGCCTGATGCATCATTGCCTTGAACGCCGTTAATAATTGAACCTGCCAGATCAAATTCAAAACAAACATCAAGGCGGTCGTTTTGTACATATGGAAGGATAGAAGATGTATTAGACCATACTTCTCCTACTGTAAAGGCATCGGGGTTTATATTTTTATACAAAACATGAAAATCTTCCAGTAGCTGAAAAGTTTCGGGCGTATTTTCAAGCACTTCTCCATCCTCGTCAAGGTACTTGATGGCATCCAGACGAAATCCATCAACCCCTTTATTCAGCCAGTATTCCGCAGCATTGAACATTTCTGTTTTTACCGGTTCATGGCTATAGTTCAGGTCCGGCATCCCCGACCAGAACAGTCCGTAGTAGTAACTACCGTTTTTGTAATGCCAGACCTCCTGGCCCCAGGGTCCGTTAAAGCCGGGGTCTGTGTCAGACCAAATGAACCAGTCTCTGTAGTTGTTCTGGTTGTTGGCAGATTGGGTGAACCAGGGGTGCTGATCAGAACAATGGTTCATCACGAAATCGATGATTACTTTAATTCCTCTTTCATGGGCTTCATCCAGTAATTCCTGAAAGTCCGCCAGGGTTCCATAGTCAGGTTCGGTGGCGTAATAATCCGTAACATCATAGCCATGATAGGTTGGTGATTCCATCATAGGCATCAGCCATATACCTGTTATGCCCAGATCATCATTGGTTGTGGGGTTACCATCATTCAAATAATCCAGCTTTTCTATGATCCCCTGGAAGTCACCAATGCCATCTCCATCACTGTCGTAAAAACTACGCACAAAAATTTCATAAAAAACTGCATCGTTCCACCAGTAGGTTTCATAAGAAGTTGCTTCTGTATCTATATCGCAGGAATCAAAATAGTAGGCAGGCAGGGCGGGCATACCAACCGCTGCCTCAAATGTTCTTACCCTGTTTCCATTTCCGTCATCAATAGTACAATCTGAGGGAGGATTCTCCCCGGAAGACGGTAAATTCCCATTTACGTATACGTATTCGTAGCTTCCCGGCGGCAATTCCAGTTTGGTTTTGTAAAGGCTGTCCCCGTTTTCGTCCTTCATCTGAATGGAACTTGCACTCCAGTTTTCAGGATATCCCGCAGCCTTCTGGAAATTTCCCATAACGTGTATCCCTTCTGTGGCAATTGATTCTTTTTTCATATTTACAGAAAATTTGACAATTGCATTGCAGGAATCGAATTTCACAACCGGCAAAATGAGTGACTGTGTGTCCAGTTTTACCTCGCGGTTGTAATTCCCCGATCCATCGTTAACAGAACAGTAAGGGTCCGGCGTTTCCGGTTTATCTGTCCACCCGTCTCCATTAATAAATTTATAATACCAGGTTCCCGAAGGTATAGAAACTGTTATTTCGTATATGTTATCATTGTCAGAATCAGTCATTTCTGTAGCTGATGGATCCCAATCAGAAGAAAATCCTGCCTCCTGCTGAAAATCCCCGGCAATATGCACACCATCTGGAGAAACAGTCTCTTTGCTCATATCCACCCGGAAAGTCAGGTTTACATTTTGTGCTTTCAATAGGTTAAAGGGCAGAATAATTAAAACTACTAAAAGAAGTCTTTTTATCAATATTATGTGAAAGAGATTCATAGAGTTTATGATTTACTTATTTAAAACTCGAAATAAATAAAAATGTTTCCCGGAAAACAAATGTTTTATTTTTCTCTTGAATATTTTTTGTGACCAAATTATTACAATTTGGTAACAGGTAATTTTTATGAGATTTTTCAGGTTGAAATTCAGATAATAATTTTGTTAATTATAAGGGAGAAGGTATTGAATTCGTTTTTTAATGTAAGGAGGAGCGTTATGAAGATATCACTTATTGCAGTAAGACCTGTACACAGTTCTTACGGATTGTTTAGTATAGCGCCACTGGGTTTGGTTTATATGGGGACAATTTTGAAAAACAGGGGACATGAAGTTATTGTATATGATGAGGCACGAACTTTTGTATTTGATGAAAAGAAAATGAAGCTCAGGAGAGAATTATATAATTCAGATTTTATTGGTGTTTCTGTTATTTCACCTTGTGCCAATCGCGCAATAAATTTGTTAAAAGCCATAAGAAATAAAACATCTCAAATTTTAACTGCAGTTGGGGGTCCACATGTTCTTGCAAAAGAGCAGGCAGAGGAATTTGCCCAATATGCAGATGTTGTTGTTCAAAAGGAATCAGAAAATATTATTGAAGATGTAGTAAATGGAAAATATTCAGGGATTATAGAAGGGACAAAGGTGAAAAATCTTGATGATTTGCCTGTTCCGGATTTGAGCCTGCTTCATTATTCCAGGCGAAAAATCCTTGAGTTTTTCAAACTTACCCCTATTTCAACGGCTCGTGGTTGCCCAAGAAACTGTGAGTTTTGTGCCGTAAGCAATATGCATGGAAAAGAGGTCAGGGTACGTTCAGAAAATCTTGTAATGGAAGAACTCAGGCAGCGATTAAGAGAAGGCTATAAACGAATATTTTTTGCAGATGATAATTTTTCAGTAGTTCCCTCAAAAAGGG
Organism: uncultured Bacteroidales bacterium; assembly: GCA_964461045.1. Lineage (GTDB taxonomy): Bacteria > Bacteroidota > Bacteroidia > Bacteroidales > UBA12077 > JAGXLC01. Next base: position 7,011 of record CAYWSJ010000014.1, read on the forward strand.
AATCATTACTTGAATCCATGGCAGAGGAAAGAAAAAAAGGAAAATGGTTTCAGAGCATAATTATTCAGGATGAGGTTCCTGGTCTTTTAAAGGGAGGAGAAACGTATGTTAAAATGCTGAAAAAATCAGGGATAAAGACAGTAATGCTGGGTGTTGAGAGTTTTGATGACAAAAAGCTGAATGCCATGCACAAAAACCATAGAAAAACCGATTCGGAGGAAGCCATTCGTTTATTGAGAAAGCACGGTCTTATTATTTATGCTTTTGGTATGGCCAAACCTGAAACAGATGACAAAAGAAGCATCAGGCGGCAATTTGAAAAATTAAGAGAAGAAGGGGTTTCTTATGCTGATATGACTATTGAAACTCCTGTTCCCGGAACAGAATACTGGGAAAAATATAAAGACAAACTTACTGCAACTGTAAACGGGAAACCTGACTGGAACAAATGGACTTTTTTATCCACAGTGATTCCGACCAAAAAAATGAGTCAAAAAGAATTTAAGAAGGCGGTAAAAAGAAGCATGCAGCATTTTTATTCTCCTTTACGGGCTTTGAAGGATATTTTACGGGGAAAGATTCGACGGGGGTTGACCATCCTGTATGTATGGATGACCACTGGGAGAATGTATGTATGATTAATTTTATCAGCTACTCCTGCTTTCTGCGCTTTTTTTCGAAAATTTAAGATAGAGAACAAAAGGAATGGCGAGTAATGCTATGAAGGCGTCTATTTTATAAGTGTTTACCCATCCGAACCAGTCGCCCATGGCGCCATTCAGAAGAGCGCCAACAGAACCTGAAACAAAAGTTATGAACATATAAATTCCGTTCATGAATGTTTGATGTTCTGTAGCTTTATCCATAACAAATGCCAGTACAACAGGACCTGAAGCCAGCATGAAAAATCCCAGGAGTATTAGAATTGGGAAAACCCAGAATCCTGATGAAAATACAAAAAGCAGCATGATTAAGGGAGTAATGAGTGTAATAACGAGAAGCGTGTTCATTCTCCCGAATCGATCAGATAAATTTCCGGCAAAAAAAGTACCTACTGCGCCGGCAATCTCAAATACTGAAAGGGAAGAACTCCCGAACCACAGGTTTTGTCCGCTGAAGCGAAAATAAGTAGGAAGAAACTGTACAATAGCGGTTTTCATAAACGCCCTGAAAAAGATAATTCCACCAATGAGGATAAAAAATGGCAAATGTTTTTTGAGGGTCTTTTTATATTTGGCACCCATGTTTTTGTCTTTCTTCCTTGGAGTTATACGGATGTCTTTAAAACGTATCCACAGAAAAACAGAAGCAGCCACACCAAAAGGAATTAAGCGAAAAGTCCCTTCCAGTCCCCAGGCTGCAATAGCTGCTGCAATAACCACCGGTCCGGTACTTCTGGCCAGTTCACCTCCTACCATATAGAAGCTCATTCCTCTGCCGATTCTGTCGCCCGCAAAATTTTTTATTAATACCGGTGCCGGTACGTGAAAGAACGCAGCATTGATCCCGGTTACCAACATGAGTATAACGGCAACAATATAAAATGGTGAAGCGCCAAAAAGGCTCATTGTAATGCATGAAACTGCTGGGGTGAAAATAACAAAATACCGGATTTGCAGCCGGTCTATGAACATCCCTATGAAAGGATTAAAGAGCGAGGGTGCACGCTGAACAAACGAAAGCACACCAGCCATAAAATTTGATATACCAAGCTTAACAATCAATTCAGACAATACCGGAGCAAAGAATGCTGTGTACACATCGTGCATGTAATGTGCAAAAGCAATTGAAAGTACGTTCTTATTCTGAAAAGATTTGCTCATAAAAAAGCTTTGCAGATTTTTACCTGCAAAGCTAATTAGAAAATGAACAGATTATTTATTAAATGGTAGAAATTAATTTTTCAATCAGCATTGTCATTTTTGGCTCTACTTTTTCTGCAGCTTTTTGAACAATTTCATGTGAAATTTTTTCAATTTTACCCGGAACACCCAGGTCTGTGATAATTGAGACAGCAAAGCAAGGAATATCCATGTGTCTGGCAGCAATAACTTCTGGTACAGTTGACATCCCTACTGCATCACCCCCAATAATTCTAAAGTACTGGTATTCTTTCGGAGTTTCCAGGGTTGGACCTGAGGTAGCTACATAACAACCTTTTTGTATTTTTATATTGTTGTCGTTTGCTATTTTTTCAGCTTTTTCGATAAGTTTATGATCATAAGGCTCGCTCATATCAACAATCCTGTTCCCCAGTTCATCAATGTTCTTGCCAATTAACGGATTTGGAAGCAGGTTGATATGGTCATTCATGATCATAAGGTCTCCTACTTCAAAATCAGGATTCACGCCACCACTGGCATTAGAGACAATCAGTGTTTTAATTCCAAGCTGCTTCATAACTCTTACCGGGTAGGTGACTTGCTGCATATTATATCCTTCATAATAATGGAAACGTCCCTGCATGGCAATAATTTTTTTATTACCAAGGGTTCCGAAGATTAATCTTCCATGATGTCCTTCTACTGTTGATACAGGGAAATCCGGAATATTCTCATAGTCAAGGGTATGCTTTATGTCAATGTCTTTTACCATGCCACCCAGTCCGGTTCCTAAAATTACTCCAATTTCAGGTTCTTCCTGAATGTTATTGCGGATAAAGGAAGCTGTGTTTTTTATTTTTTCTAACATAATCTGTTATTTGTTGGTTAAAATCATTTGTTCTGTTATTTAAAAATTTTACTTTAATTGGTATAAAGCAAAAGGCTTTGGCAAGTTCATCCGGAATATTTTTATTTTCTCTGAAGCGAATCGCATCTTTTTCCGTTGTGATGATTACCTTATCCTTATTTTCTATCTGTTTAAATTTTTTTTCAATTTTATTAATATCCGCATCCGAATAATTTCGGTGGTCGGCAAAAATAACAGAATTTATTTGTTTTGATAAATTATTTTCTAAATATTTCTTGAGAGGCCTGGGGTCTGCAATGCCCGTTACCAAAAGAATGCTGGTGTCTTGGCTGATGTTTTTAAACACCTCATGTCCAGCCACGTGGGGGTAAATTGCTTGTGGTTTTCCATATTCTAAGGTTGTAAAATAGATGGTTTGATAAGGGAATGGTTTTAGCTTATTTAAAATCACTCGTCTTTGAATGGGTTGAAAATCATAGGGGGCTTTTGTAAAAATTATTATATTGGCTCTTCTTTTCTGATAAACAGGTTCACGAAGATTTCCAAGAGGAAGTAAAAAATCTTTATTAATAGGATGGTTGTAGTCAATTAAAAGGATATTCAGGTTGGGCTTTACGTAGCGATGCTGATAAGCATCATCCAAAAGAACCAGGTCCAGGTCTTTTATAGTATTTTTTAATTTTTTTATTCCGTGAACTCTTTTATTATCCACTGCAACCGTAATATCAGGATTTTTTGTTTTGATTTGCATGGGTTCATCTCCAATATCTTTAACTTTCGAATTTTCGCCGGCAAGCACAAAACCGCTTGTTTTCCTTTTGTATCCCCTGCTTAATGTAGCTGTTTTGAATTCATCTTTCAATAATTCAACCAGGTATTCAACATGGGGTGTTTTTCCTGTTCCTCCAACTGTAATATTCCCAATTCCTATAATTGGAATATCAAATGATTTGGAAGGCAGAATGCCAAAATCAAAAAGTTTGTTTCTAATGTAAATTCCTAATCCATAAAGGATACTCAGGGGGAATAATATAAAGCTTAAAGCGATTCTTAAATTGTTCATCTGATGTATTTCAATGTTTTATCAAAGGTAATAAAAAGGATAAAAAACTTTTATCAGTTGGTATGAATTTCTGGAATGAATATTTTTTTAACTTTTTCTTAAAGTGGAATGAAACTTGCTGAACAAAAAATCATTTATTTTTGTTAAACTCAGGAAACATTTTTCATAAAATTTGTTTCCGCGGTTTTTTGTTTTATTTTTGCGCTCTTATGAATGAAGAATTTAAACATATAATAGATAAAGTTACCGGGTTATACCAGCAGTATGGTATAAAAAGTGTTACAATGGATGATGTATCAAGAGAATTGGGTATTTCGAAAAAAACCCTTTATAAATATGTAAGCAACAAAGATGAATTGGTGGCGCATTTTGTTTATTATAAGGAAAACGATCCAAAATGTGGATACGATGAGTTAAAGGCGCAATCATCAAATGCAATTGAGGAATTATTGATCTTTAATGATTATGTAATTGAAATGCTCAAAAATTATAATCCATCCACAGAGTTTGATCTGAAAAAATACTATCCTGAACTCTATTCCGAATTCAGAAAAAGAAGGCAGGAAAACATGTATCGTGCAGTGAAAGAGAATATTGAGCGGGGGAAAAAAGAAGGATTATATCGTTCAGAACTGGATGAAGAAATCATTGCCAAAGTGCATATTTCGAGAATAGAAAATAGTTTTGCCAATGAGATTTTCACAATTGAGGAATTGACTTCATCTCGTTTTGTAAGTGAAATGATGAATTATCATATCAGGGGAATGGTTAATAATAAGGGATTAAAATTTTTAGAGGATAAACTGAAAGAAATAGAAAGTAAATGATACAAATAAAGAAATAAAATGAATAAAATATCTATGCAGCGAATTTTTAATCTTTTCATCGTATGGGTTCTTATGGTAACTTCTGCTTTTGCACAGGAATCAGAAGACACATTAAAAATATCTCTTCAGGATGCCCAGGAGTTTGCCGTTGAGCACAATACTGAAGTTAAGAATGCACAACTTGAAGTAAAAGTAGCTGATAAAAAAGTCTGGGAGACTACTGCCCAGGGCTTACCCCAGGTAAGTGCCAGCGGAAGCTACAACAATAATTTAAGTCTGGCAACCCAGCTTTTACCGGCTGTCATATTTGGTGGTCCGGAAGGTGAGTATGTTGAGGTTCAATTTGGAACTCAACATAATTTTACCGGAACAGTTTCTGTGAATCAGCTTGTGTTTAGTGGTCCTTATATTGTTGGCCTCCAGGCTGCTAAAGTATATAAAAGCTTGTCAAAGCAACAATCAAAACAGACCAGGTTGGATGTAAAAGCCAATGTAGCTAATACTTACCACTTAATTCTTCTTTCTGAAGAAAATAAAAAGATATTAAAGAAAAATCTCGCGAACCTGGAGAAAACTCTGGATGACTCCAAAAAAATGTTTGAGAACGGAATGATTGAGGAGACTGAGGTAGACCAGGTTCAGATAAGTGTTACAAGCCTTGAAAATTCAATAAAATCGGTGCAACGACAACTTGAAAGTTTTTATAATTTGTTAAAAATACAATTGGGAATACCTCTTGATAGGCCTGTTCAATTAAAACAAAGCCTGGAAAGTGTAGTAAGCAATACAAACCTGGACAAAACTGTTTCAGAAGATTTTAGTGTACAGAATACAATAGGTTATCAGCTTGCAGATACACAGGTAAAGTTGGAAGAACTTGATCTGAAAAGACAGAAGGCAAATTTTCTGCCCAATTTGTCTGCTTTTTACAATTTCAATGAAAATGCAATGAGAAATGAATTTAACTTTTTTGATTTTGATGAAGAGTGGTATCAGTCAAGTATTTTAGGTTTTCAGTTAAATATTCCGATATTCAGCAGTGGACAAAGATATTCCAAAGTAAAACAAGCTCAGTTGCAGTTGGAAAAGGCAAAAAATAACCGGGAGCTGGCAAAGAAAAACCTTAAAAATGGATACATACAAGCCAGGAATAATTATATGAATGCCTATGAAACTTATATCAGTGATCAGGAAAATAAGGAGCTGGCTAAAAAGGTGCTGGATCGTACCAATAAAAAGTATAAAGAAGGAATGGTTACAAGCATGGAATTAACCCAGGCCAATGATAAATACTTAGAAACGCAATCCAACTATATCAATTCATTGGTGCAGTTACTGAATGCGAAAGTTCAATTGTTGAAAATTTTAAATGCATTGTAAAACAAGATAAAACAAGATAAAATGAAAAAGATTATTATTCCCTTAGCAATGGTTTTAGCTTTGGTTTCCTGTAAAAAAGAGCAGAGCGAAACAGAAATACGCAAACAGATCAATGAACATAAACAGGAGATAAGAGAGATTGAAAATGAGATTTCTTCATTACAGGAGAAATTAAAAAAGAGAGATACGGAGCAGGAAAACCAGTTTAAAATACCTGTTTTCGTGAAAAAATTAACTCCTGAAAATTTCAGTCATTTTATAAAAGCAAATGGTTCTGTTGAAGCGAGGAAAGAAGCTTTTATCAGTCCCGAAACAAACGGGCAGATTAAAACCATTCATGTGGAAGAGGGTGATAAGGTTAAGAAAGGGCAGTTGCTGGTTAGCCTGAGTACAAGTGTGATTCGGAGCAATATCAAAGAAGTAAAGACCAATCTTGAACTTGCAAAAGAAACTTACGAAAAGCAAAAAAGATTGTGGGAAGAAAAAGTAGGCTCTGAAATGCAGTATTTACAGGCAAAGAACAACAAAGAATCGTTGGAGAGCCGGTTGGAAACATTGCAGGAACAACTGGAAATGGCAAGGATCAAAGCGCCTTACAGCGGTATTATAGAGAAAATTCTCCAGAAAGAAGGTGAGATGGGTAGTCCCGGGATGCAGATTATACACCTGGTAAATATGACCAAATTAAGGGTTAATGCTGAAATATCCGAAGAGTATCTCAGAAATATAAATGAAGGAGATAAGTTAGAGATCAGTTTCCCATCATATCCGGAAATGAAACTCGATGCGCCTATAACACGCAAAGGAAGCGTGATAGATAAAGAAAGCAGAACTTTTATTGTTGAAGCGGATATTAATAATTACGACACAAAAATAAAACCAAACCAGATTGCTGTAGTGAAAGTAAGAGATTTTTCAACTGATAGCGCTTTGGTCGTGCCCAGTAATATTATTAAACAAGATATGAATGGTGATTACGTCTATATTGTAAAGAAAAAGAACGGAAATTTTGTTGCAAAGAAAATTTATGTAAAACCAGGAAGATCTTATAATAACAAGACTGTTATTTCCGGGATACAAAAAGGACAACGTGTTATTACTGCTGGTTATACTAAAGTTTCTAATGGAATGGAAGTAGCTGTTAAAGAGAAAGAAAAAGTTACCGGGTAATCCGGGTTAAATCCTTAAAAGAATTTTAAGATGGCATCAGAAAATCAAGATAAAAAAACAAAAACAGGAAAAGTAATCCGGGAGTTTAAACTCACTACCCTGGCCCTGAACAATAGAAACACAATACTGTTGCTGGCGCTGGCAATTCTGGGATTTGGTATTTTTTCCTATAAAAATATGCCTAAAGAGTTAACGCCCGAAGTGGTTATTCCCACTATTCTTGTCCAAACTCCTTACCCGGGGAATCCTCCCATTGATATTGAAAACCTTATTACCAGGCCTCTTGAAAAGGAGATTGAATCGGTAAAAGGAATAAAGGAAATTTCTTCAACTTCTGCCCAGGGATTTTCAATGATCAGTGTCGAATTTAATACCGATGTGGATATTAATAAAGCCCTGCAGGATGTAAAAGATGCTGTGGATAAGGCAAAGCGTGAGTTGCCGGATGATTTGCTTGATGATCCGAACGTGCAGGATATAGATTTCTCAGAATTTCCAATTGTTAATGTGAACCTCTCGGGAAATTATAGCATTGATGCTTTGAATGAATATGCCGAATATTTGCAGGACCTGATCGAGGAAATTGATGAGATTTCAAAGGTGGAAATCAAAGGGGTGAACGACAGAGAGATAAAGATTAATGTGGATCCACATAAGCTGCAAGCCATGGATATGAGCTTTTTCGATATTGAATCGGCTATTCAATCGGAGAATGTGTCAATACCCGGAGGGGAGCTCAGGTTTAATAAGACGAAACGTTCTATACGTACAATCGGTGAGTTTGAAGATGTTGTGGAGATAAGGAATATTGTAGTAAAAAATGATAACGACAAGCTCGTTTACCTGAAAGATATAGCAAACGTAAGTATGGGCTATGAATATCCAAACAGTTTTGCCCGATTGGATAAAAATCCGGTCGTTTCGTTGCAGGTGATTAAGAAGAGCGGGGAAAATTTACTTGCTGCAACCGATCAGATGTTCGAAATGCTTGATGAGGCAGTTGCAGAACACCAGGTGCCGGAGGACTTGAAGATCTCGATCACGAATGATCAGTCGGATATGATCCGAAAACAGTTGAGTAACCTGGAAAATTCTATTGTCCTGGGAGTTATTTTTGTGATCCTGGTTCTTTATTATTTCCTGGGTACTAAAAATGCATTGTTTGTGGGATTAGCGATTCCCATGTCTATGTTCCTTTCGTTTATTGTTTTGGGTATGACAGTCGGAAGAATGAACATGATCGTCTTGTTTTCCTTAATCCTTGCCCTGGGGCTCCTTGTGGATAACGCCATAGTGGTGGTGGAGAATATATACCGGTATGTCACAGAGCGTGGCTATAGTCCCTATCGTGCAGCAAGGGAGGCTGTTGGCGAAATTGCTGTGCCTATCATTACCTCTACCATTACAACTTTGTCGGCTTTTCTTCCCCTGGCATTCTGGGGAGGAATTATCGGGGAGTTTATGAAAAATCTTCCAATTACACTGATTATAGTACTTACTTCTTCCTTGTTTGTGGCACTGGTCATTATACCGGTTTTTGCAGCTACCTTTATAAAGTATGGTAAGGACAGGAACGATGGGAAAATAAATAAAAAGAAAAATTTTAAAATTATTGGGATTCTTGTCATGGTAGCAGGATTGTTTTACCTGGCCGGAATAAATACAATTGGCAGTATTATTATGATCATTGCCCTGATCATATTCTTAAATGTTATTTATTTTCATCGTGCACAATACCTTTTTCAAAATGTCTTTTTGAAAAGACTGGAGAATTTGTATCTTAAAGTTTTACAATTTGCGCTACGAAGAAAAAATCCCATCACATTCTTTTTGGGTACTTTCTTCTTTTTGATCCTCGTGATGTTTTTTCTGAAAGCACGCGACCCAAAAATTATCTTTTTCCCGGATAATGACCCGGATTATATCAATGTGAGAGCCGAATTGCCAATTGGAAGTGATATTGCTGCTACCGATTCAGTTATGAAGATTGTGGAGTCCGACATAATAGGTTTTTTAGAACCACATAAAAAAATAGTAGAATCGATCCTGACTACAGTAGGAAGTGGTGCTGGCGAAGGGTTTACGGCAGGTGACACACCCAATAAAGGACTCACAACGATTTCTTTTGTTGATTATAAAGACCGGATGGGAGATAATACTTCTCAAATTATGCAGGAGATGAGTAATGAATTGATCGGGGAGTATCCAGGCGTTCAGATATCTATTGAAAAGAACAGAATGGGTCCTCCAACAGGTAATCCAATTAACCTGGAAGTTAGTGGCCAGGATTTTGAAGAGCTGATACAGCTTACAGAAAAAATTAAGCGAAAGATTGAAACAGCAAAAATACCGGGTATTGAAGGATTGAAAATGGATCTGGATGTGGGCAAACCCGAGGTAATTGTGCATATCGACCGCGAAAAAGCAAGGCGGTTTGGGTTGTCTACTATGCAGATTGCCAGTAAAATCAGAACCTCGCTTTTTGGAAAAGAAATCTCTGATTTCAAAGTGGGCGAAGACGAATATCCCATTCAGCTCAGGCTGGACAAAAAAGCAAGGTATGATTTGCCGACACTCATGAACCAAACGATAAGCTTCAGGAACAATGGCAGAATGGTTCATGTACCCATTTCTTCGGTGGCAGATCTTGAATACAGCACAACTTACGGTGCTGTCAGACGAAAAGATCTTGATCGTGTAATTACGCTTTATTCGAATGTGCTGGAAGGGTACAATGCCACAGAGATCAATAATCAGCTCGAAGGGCTGCTGACAAATGTCGATATCCCCGAAGGATATAAATATGAGTTTACAGGAGAGCAGGAAGAACAACAAGAATCAATGGCTTTTCTTACAAGGGCCCTTATAATTGCTGTCGTCCTGATTATGATTATTTTGGTAACCCAATTTAACTCACTTGTTAAACCCCTGATTATTATTGCCAGTGTCCTCTTCAGTACCATTGGGGTATTCCTCGGGATCGCTGTTTTCAAGATGAATATCGTGGTGGTGATGACAGGGATAGGTATTGTTTCCCTGGCAGGTATTGTAGTGAATAATGCTATTGTACTGGTGGATTATATCGAGCTGTTAAAGCAGAGAAAACGCAAAAAACTGGGATTGCCCGAAGATGCATATCTGCCTGTAAAAGAAGCCACCGAATGTGTGGTTCAGGGAGGAAAAACAAGGCTCAGACCTGTACTCTTGACTGCTATAACAACAATATTAAGTTTGTTGCCACTGGCCGTAGGTTTGAACATAGACTTTCCTCAAATGCTCAGCGAGTTTGATCCTGATCTATACTTTGGTGGTGTAATGGTTAATTTCTGGGGACCAATTTCCTGGACAGTTATTTTCGGACTGACATTTGCCACATTCCTTACCCTGGTGATTGTTCCGGTAATGTATCGTATATCAATTATATTGGAAAAAAAGGTAAGGAAACTATTTAATAAAGAAACGAAACTGGAAGAAGTTAAACAGTAGATATTTAATATTTTTTAAGCTTCCTGTTAGTTTTAAACAGGAAGCTTTTTTGCATAAAATAAACATGTATTCTGTGGTCTGGGCCTGGAAACAATCTGAGGCAAAAGACGTTATATAATCAGAGAAACCTTATGCAATTTGCAAAAATATTGAATATCTTTGTAGTTAAATTTTGTTGATATGGCTATTCGATTTTTTTATTTACCCAGAGGAAAACAGTTTAATTATGTTCCTCGCTATTACGACGAGAGAAAAGAGCGGCTGGAACAGCGGAAAAAAGCCATTGATCAGGAGCTTGCCCTGGAAAGAGGAGAAAAACCTGATAAATATGTTTCCAACATAAGGGGACAGATGAGAGGTTACATTAAAAAGGCAAAAAGACAAAAAAGACAATCCAACATTCGTTTGCTCATTATACTTCTATTTCTTTTTGGTTTAACTTATTTTATCTTTATTTTCTAGAAAATAGGAGCTTTCATGGCAGATATAATCCATGTTTTACCGGATTCAGTAGCAAACCAGATTGCTGCAGGAGAAGTGATTCAAAGACCTGCCTCTGTAGTTAAGGAGTTGGTTGAGAATGCTATAGATGCTGGAGCTGATGATATTAAGATTCTGTTAAAAGACGCAGGCCGTACGTCCATACAGATCATAGATAATGGATCGGGTATGACAGAAACCGATGCAAGATTGGCTTTTGAACGCCATGCTACATCAAAAATACAGAACTCTGATGATCTTTTTTCAATAAGTACAATGGGGTTTCGGGGCGAAGCGCTTGCCTCTGTTGCTGCAATTGCCCATGTTGAATTAAAAACAAGAACAGAAAACGAGGAACTGGGTACTTACTTAAAAATTGAAGGTTCAAAAACAGTTGCCCAGGAGCCGGTTCAATGCCCCCAAGGAAGTAATTTCATTATAAAAAATTTGTTTTTCAATGTTCCTGCGAGAAGAAAATTTTTGAAAAAAGATGCTACTGAATTGAATCATGTAGTTAAAGAATTTCAAAGAGTTGCCCTTGCTAATCCAAAGATAACTTTTTCGCTTATTCATAATGATCATATCGTTCATAAACTGAAATCTTCTAAAATCGGACAGCGTGTTGTTGAACTTTTTGGAAATTATATAAAAGAAAAATTAATACCGGTAAAGTCTTCAACAAGAATTGTAGAAATTCATGGTTATATAGGTCATCCTGATAAAGCTAAAAAACGGTCCGGGGAGCAGTTCTTTTTCATTAACAACCGGTTCATGAAAAATCCTTATTTTCACAAAGCAATTATGGATGCTTATGAAAAACTGATGCCCCAGGGCTATCTACCTTCCTACTTTATTTACTTTAACACTGATCCTGCATCGATTGATGTAAATATTCACCCAACAAAAACAGAAGTTAAATTTGAAGATCAGCAGGCAATATGGCAAATTTTAAATGCCACCGTGAAAGAATCACTGGGAAAAAATAATGTGGTGCCTTCTATTGATTTTAATCAGCAAGGAAATATTGGGATACCTCCCCTGAGAAAAGATACACAGGTGACCCCTCCTTCTGTTGATGTCGACCCAAATTTTAATCCTTTTGAAGACCTGGGCTCGGCTAAAAGGTCGGGAGGATCTGTACACCCTGAAGCGGATCAAAACAAAGAAAATTTAATGAATTGGGAAAAACTCTATGATGATTTTGAAAACGAAAATGACCAGGGTGCCATAAAATTTACTTCTAAAGCTTCGTTTCAGGGTAATGAAGAACCGGAGAGAGCAGAAAAGGCAGGAGAGAAATTTTTTCAGTTTAAGGAGAAATACATCTTAACACCTGTAAGATCAGGGCTGATGATCATTGATCAGCGTAAAGCACATATCAGCATTTTGTATGACCAGTTTTTACAGGAGCAAAACCATAAAAAAGGGTATATTCAAAAACAGCTTTATCCGGAACAAGTACAATTGAATCATTCAGATTTTCAACTAATAAGCCAGTTACAGAGAGAAATAAAAAAAGCAGGGTTGGATATTCAACTAAAAGATAATAATATTGTTGAAATTGATGGTATCCCGGCTGATCTGAAAAGAATTGAGCCAGGAAAATTACTTGAAAGGGTGCTGGAATATTATGATAAAAACCAGGATTTCAGTGAAAATGTCAGGGAAAATGTGGCGCTGGCAATGGCCAAATCGGCAGCAATAGATTATGGCAGAGTTCTTGAGATTGAAGAAATGCGGGAGTTGGTTGATAAATTGTTTGCTTGTTCTTCTCCCAATTTTACGCCGGATGGACAAAAAATAATATCTTTGATGAAAACAGAGGATATTGAAAAATTGTTTTAGTCGATAACTTAGAAAAAATATTGCGTGATGACAAATTTTCGCACCAGTGGATTTAGCGGTACACCTCCAGTAGTAAAGAATCTTATCATAATAAATGTGTTAATGTTATTGGCCAACCTGGCTTTTAACGACCAACTTAATTTTGAACTGGGACTTTATTACTTCAAATCTGAACATTTTGAACCTTATCAGTTGGTGTCTCACATGTTTATGCACGGGGGATTTGCCCACCTGTTTTTTAATATGTTTGCTCTCTGGATGTTTGGCCGCGTACTCGAATCAGTCTGGGGCATGAAGAGGTTCTTTATTTATTATTTTGTAACCGGTCTGGGAGCGGCTTTTTTGCATCTTATGGTGAATCATATACAAGCACAGGCTATTATCCCTAAGCTTTCAGAAAGTAATGTGAATGAAGTGATGACACAGGGGCGGGATTTGCTGCTGCAGCAGAGAAACTGGGCACATCCGCTCATGGGAAAATTAAACGCAATAATGAATACTCCAACTGTTGGAGCCTCTGGTGCTGTTTTTGGTATACTGATCGGTTTCGGGATGCTATTCCCCAACACAAGACTTATATTGTTATTCCCACCAATACCCATAAAAGCCAAATATTTTGTAATAATCATTGGTGGTATCGAATTGTTCCTAAGCGTAACTCAGCCTGGTAGTGGTATTGCACACATCGCTCACGTGGGTGGCATGCTCTTTGGATTTATTATGATTAAAATCTGGAATTTGAATAAGAAATCATTCTATTAACTTGAAATGGAGAGATTTATATGAGCATAGGACAAGAACTAAAAGATACTTTTAAGCGGGGATCTACACTTATAAAACTTATTTATATTAATGTGGCTGTCTTTTTGGCAGTTAATATTCTTCAGGTAATTGTGTTTTTATTTACAGGAAAACCTTCTACCCTGGGGGTGATTGATTGGCTGGCTGTTCCTGCTGACCTGGGAAATTTGATTACCAGACCATGGACCTTGTTTACCTATATGTTTTTGCATAAAGGGTTTATTCATATTCTTTTTAACCTTCTCTGGCTTTATATATTCGGACGTATTTTTCTTATGTATTTTAGCCAGAAGCGTCTTGTGAGTGTTTATCTGGTTGGAGGATTTGCAGGAGCCGCATTGTATATTCTTGCTTTTAATGTTTTCCCGGTTTTTCAGGGGAACCTTGATGAATCTTTTGCGCTTGGAGCCTCTGCGTCTGTTATGGCTATTGTAATAGCAATTTCAGTTTATAAACCCGATTATTCAATTAATTTGTTGTTTCTTGGGCCTGTAAAACTTAAATATATTGCATTGTTTGTAATTGTGCTGGATGTAATAAGAATTGCATCTCCAAATGCCGGAGGCCACATCGCTCACCTGGGAGGTGCTATTTTCGGATATTTTTATGTTGCACAGTTCAGAAAAGGGAAAAATATAACGAAGGGTTTTGACAGGTTTATGGATAATGTTTTTTCAATGTTTAAACCCAAACCCAAATTTAGAGTCACTCATAAAAGAGCCAAAACAGACATTGAGTACAACAGGGAAAAAGGGAAGAGACAAGAAAAGATCAATAAAATTCTGGAAAAAATATCTAAAAACGGATATAATAGTTTAACTAAAGAAGAAAAAGAATTGTTGTTCAGGGAAGGAAAGGATTAAAGAAAAGCTGAAATTAAAATCATTTTTGTTTGAGAAAATTTGTTAAAAAATTTTTATGGATAGTAAATTTTATATTTGCTGTCATACTGGTTATAGCAAACCTCTCCGTTTATGTTTCCCCGGAAGTTCTGTGGCCATTAGCTTTTCTTGGCCTGATTTTTATTCATCTGGTTGTGTTAAATTTGGCTTTTTTAATTTTCTGGATATTTAAAGTAAAAAAATATCTTTTTATTTCCCTGGTGGCATTAGCAATTAGCATTCCCAATTTGTCTCATACCTTCCAGATATTCGGTCCTGAAAAGGATAAGCAAAAAAAACAGGAGTCTGTGCAATCAATTAAGGTGATGACCTATAATGCCAAGGTCTTTGATCTTGTTGGCAGCAACAGGTTTGATACAACGCAAAGAAAGGTGTTTAATTATATAAAAGAAAAAGAGCCGGATATTGTTTGCGTGCAGGAATTTTATATTAATCCGGACAAAGGTTTTTCTCTTGAAATTTTGAATGAAATATTGCCCAATTATTTGAAATACCGTAATGTTCATTGGCTCAGTGAAACGGGTACTTCCAGTTATGGAATTGCAATTTTCAGCAAATTTCCTGTTGTCAATAAAGGTTTAATAAAGTTTGAAAATTCATATAATGCCTTTCTTTTCGCTGATTTAAAACATAACCGGGATACTTTTCGTATTTATAATAATCATCTACAGTCGATTAAGTTTAACCGGGATAATTACCGGTTTATTGCTAACCAGAGCCGCTATAATCAAAAAGAGAAAATAGAAGAACTTCAGGATATTTCATTCAGGATGAGAGATGCCTATATTAAGAGATCTTTGCAGGCTGAACAACTGGCAGAGCATATAAAAATTTGTCCTTATCCGGTTATTGTTTGTGGAGATTTAAATGATACGCCGGTTTCTTATTCTTACCGGATTATAAAAGGCCACCTTGACGATGCTTTTGTTGAGGCCGGAGAAGGTTTCGGAAATACTTATGCCGGTAAATTTCCCTCTTACCGGATTGATTATATATTTCATTCCGATTTTTTTAAAGCCAGAAAGTTTGAGGTTCCAAAAATTGAGTTGTCAGATCATTATCCTGTTTTTGTTAAACTGGCTTATGATTAGGCCTCTTCTTTAAATGGAAGGTTGCTCAAATCGATGTTTCCTCCTGATATAATTACCCCGATTTTTTTAGATTTAAAAACAAACCTGTTGTCTATTATTGATGCAAGAGGAACAGCAGCTGATGGCTCAGCTATTATTTTCATTCTTTCCCAAATCAACCGCATCGCATAAACAATTGAGTCTTCCTTTGTGGTATAAATATCATCCAGGTATTCGCTTATTATTTTAAAAGTCAAAGGACTTAACGAGGTTAATAAACCATCTGCAATTGTGTTAGGCCTGTCAACAGGAATTAAGAAACCCTGCTTGAATGAACGGTATGCATCATCTGCCATCTCTGGTTCGGCTGCATATACTTTTACTTCTTTATTCATGTTTTTTACAGAGATGCATGTGCCGCTTGTTAAACCTCCGCCTCCAACCGGACAAATGATTGCATCAAGGTCTGGTTTTTCTTCCAAAAGTTCCTTAGCTGCAGTTGCCTGACCGCAAATTACATTGACATCATTATAAGGATGAATGAATTTTGCATTGGTCATTTTTTCAATTTCTTTAAATGTTTCTTCGCGGGAATCCAATGTTGGTTCGCAATAGGTGATGTGGGCCTTATAATTTTCAACAGCCCTTTTCTTTATTGGATTAGATGTCCTGGGCATTACAATATATGAATCTATTCCCTTGCTCTTAGCTGCTGAAGCTAATGCGGCAGCATGATTCCCTGATGAATGCGTTCCCACCCCGTTTTTAGATTCTTCTGCAGTTAGCTTACTAATTGCATTAGAGGCTCCCCTGAATTTAAATGAACCTGTCTTCTGAAAGTTTTCGCATTTAAAATATAGTTCAGCGTTTACTATTTCATTAATTGTGGTATTTGTAAAAACAGGTGTTTTATGTATCAGGCCGGCAATTCTTTTGTGGGCAGCTTTTACCTCTTCGAATGTGGGAATGGATTGTGTCATTTTGTTTTATTTTAAGTGAATCCTGTTTTAGAAATTTTTGATACTTCTTTTTAACCTTCTGAAGAATATCGATTTTTTTAGTTTTTAATAAATATTCGTCTGTAAAATTACAAAATTCAAGAAACTTATCAAGTTCTTTTCCTTTGATCCCAAGAATTTCGCTTACTATTCTGCTGTTGTATTTTGAACGTATTATTTTCCTTTTGGTTGCCATTTTTTCTAATTCTTTGAGTTTTCTTTTGGCTTGCTCTTCTTTGCTGAAGATTGAATAAATAAGAGAAAAAGGTCCTCCGATTGGCTCCGGAGTTTTTTTAGGATTGAGGTTGTTTGTAAAAAGTGACAATTCGTTCCAAACGAGTGGATGCAGATCTTCTTTAGGATCATGCACTTTTGTATTTAGAAATTTGTATTTAAAATCCCTGTAACTACCCCATGGCCTTACTTTTACGCTGCCTATCTGATATGATTTGGGTTTTAGTGTAATATTATCTATAACTATTTTTTGATTTGCCGGAGGGATATATTCTTTTTTCTCATACCCTATGCAGGAAATTAATAAAGTATCTCCTTTTTTAAAGTTTATAGTGAAATTCCCAAGAGAATCAGAAATTGTTGTATAGTAAGAATTCTTATTAATTATGTGGGCAAATTGAATGGGCTTGATCTTTTCCTTGTCAAAAAGATTCCCATAAAGTGTAAACAGAGAATCTTGTTTCTGGGCATTTGCATGAGTTGCAATGCTAAGAATAATAAAATAAAGAATTATTTTTGTTGCCTGAGTAATAACTATATGATTTTTGAATAAAATTATAATATATTATAGAGAATCATCGAATAATTAACTTGTATTAACATAAATTAACAGCTTTTCTGTATTTTCGTAACGGGAATTTTAAAACAATTATTTTATGGATATTCTGAAAAACAGCATATTGGAAGCCTGGGACGATCGCAGTAAATTAAAAGATACAAAATACCAGGATGCTATAAATGAAACAGTTAAATTACTTGATGAGGGAAAGCTAAGGGTAGCAGAGAAACAGGAGGGAAAGTGGATTGTTAATCAATGGGTGAAAATGGCTGTCATTCTATATTTTCCAATACGTAAAATGAAAAAGATTGAAGCAGGGCCATTTGAGTTTTATGATAAAATTGATCTGAAGCATGGATATGAAAAGATAGAAGCAAGGGTTGTGCCACATGCCATTGCCAGACATGGTTCTTTTTTAAACAAAGGCGTTGTAATGATGCCTTCTTATGTTAATATAGGTGCGTTTGTAGACAGTGGTTCAATGATCGACACCTGGGCAACAGTTGGTTCTTGTGCACAAATTGGTAAAAATGTGCATCTTAGCGGAGGAGTTGGAATTGGAGGAGTGCTGGAACCTGTTCAGGCTGCACCTGTTATTATAGAGGATAATTGCTTTATCGGTTCAAGATCGATTGTTGTGGAGGGGGTCAGAATTGAATCCGGAGCTGTGATTGGGGCTAATGTGACCATTACACAATCGACAAAAATTATAGATGTTTCAGGTGAAGAGCCAGTCCATTATCAGGGTGAAGTACCAGCAAATTCTGTTGTAATTCCAGGATCTTATACAAAAAAATTTCCTGCCGGAGAATACCAGGTCCAATGTGCTTTGATTATAGGAAAGAGAAAAGAGTCTACAGATAAAAAAACCTCGTTGAATGATGCGCTCAGAGATTTTGGCGTATCGGTTTGATTTTTTAAAAAGGAAATTATTAAAACTGGCTTGTGAAACGATTTTTAGTCATTCAAACCGCTTTTATAGGAGATGTTATTCTTGCAACTTCTGTTGTGGAAAAACTTAAAGAATTTTACCCCGCAAGTAAAATTGATTTTCTGCTACGCAAAGGGAATGAAGGTTTATTAAAAGATCATCCCAAAATAAACCGGGTATTTATTCTGAATAAACAAAAGCAAAAGTACAGGAATGTTCTTAAAATTATTCGTTTGCTCAGGAAACAGAAATACGACTATGTTTTTAACCTGCAGCGATTTTTTACGACCGGATTAATTACATTATTAATCAAGGGAAAGGTAAAAGCAGGTTTCAGGAAAAATCCACTTTCTGTATTCTATAACTGGAAATTTAGGCATGAACCAGGAAATGGAGAACATGAAATAACAAGAAACCAGCAAATGATTTTTTCTCTTACAGATGATGGTTTTGTGAGGCCTGGTTTATACCCCTCTGATGATGACTATCAAAAGGTTAAGGGGTATAAGAGGGAGAAATATGTTTGCATTGCGCCAACATCTGTTTGGTATACAAAACAGTTTCCTTCTAATAAGTGGATAGAATTGATAAACCGATTTAGTAAGGATGTTGCTGTTATACTTATTGGTGGGCCGGGAGACCAGGGTGCCTGTGAAGATATTTTAAAGGCTTCGGATCATTCAGAAATTATAAATCTTGCAGGTCATTTAAGTTTTTTACAGACGGCTGCTTTGATGGAGGAGGCCCTGATGAATTATGTGAATGATTCAGCTCCCTTACATATTGCCTCAGCAATGAATGCCAGTGTTACTGCTGTTTTTTGTTCCACTATTCCTGAATTTGGATTTTATCCTGTTTCTGATGAGAGCTATGTTGTACAAACAGAAACAAAACTGTATTGCCGGCCTTGTGGATTGCATGGGTATAAGTCATGCCCGGAAGGTCATTTCCTATGCGCTAAGAGCATATCGACCGATAAGTTTAAGATTTATTAGGTTATTGAACTAAATGAGGCACCTAAGATTAAATAGCCATCTAAAGATACCCACGTTTCTTAGTTTCATAATGAAATAATTTTCTTGCGGACATGCGAAGCGATTTTCCTGCGGGAAATTTTTTTTCGCCACGATAACAATGAATTACATTGGCAAAGGGCACTTTCAACATTCTGCATATTTAGCTCTCCTTTTTTCTTGATAAAAAAACCTGTATGGCTGTGGTAGCAGACGGAGGTGAAAAAATCAAGAAAAAATTAGCCTGCCTCCCCTGCAAACCCTCCTTAACCCGGCCGATTTTTTCGGGCCTGCGCGCAGGTGTTGCAACAGTTTTCGTTCGAAAAAATCTTCTATTGTTTTGGCTACAGGTGCGAAAGTCTTCCGGCAGTTGCCGGGAACTAAAGGGTTAGCGAGGAAAATTATTCTTCAGTGAGGTTTTGGTGTTTTAGTGCAATGGTGGCAATGTAACTATTTAACAACGTATATCTTCATAAACGAAGTGAATAATATAACAACTTAACATTGAACACTAGCCATTTCCCCCAAGATTCAGCCTTGCCTTAGCCTCAGCCTTAGCCTCAATACGTGCTTTCGTGGTAATATAACAATTTAACCACCATTGGTACAAACATCTGCTTGTGCCCAAAAGAAGAAAATTTTTTTTGCAAAGTTGTGAAAACATCAGGGGACCTGGAGGAAATATAAAAAAACAGAATAAAAAAAACCCCGGCGAAACCGGGGTTTTTATTTAAAATGCTTTGATTATTGTAGTTTAAATACAATTGGAATTGTGTACTGTACTCTAACAGGTTTTCCTCTCTGTGTACCTGGTTCCCAGTATCCTTTCGGAGTGTTTCCAATTACTCTTTTTGCTTCTTCACTAAGAGATGGATCCGGGCTTCTTAATACCGTAACATTTGAAATTCCTCCATCTGTATCAATTACAAATTTCACAAAAACAGTTCCCTGAATTCCGTTTTCCTGTGCTACAGTTGGATATTCAAGGTTTTTTTGTACATAATTTCTAAAAGCAGATACACCTTTTCCTCTAAATGATGGCATGTTCTCAACAACCACAAAAATCTGCTGTTCTTCTTCCTCCTCTTCTTCCTGACCAAATGCATCGTAATCAACTTCTGTATCCTGGTCTGCTTCTGTTGTCTGAATGTCCAGCTCATCATCAATTTCAACATCATTTTCAACAATGTTTAATTGTTCTGGCGCTTGAGGTGGAGGAGGTGGTGGCGGCTGTTTCTTTTGCTTTTGTCTTGTAACAGGGACGCTTTCCTGTGCTACATCCGCCTTTTCTTGTTGTTGAAAACCTTTTACTTCTTTGGTTTTTGTACCCCATTCGAATGCAAGTAAAACAATTCCAAGGGTAACCACGAAACCAATTTCAAGAAAAAGGCCTTTTTTCTTTTCTAGATTAGCTTTTTTAGTTTTCTTAGGCTCCATATCTTAAAATATTTTATGTGCAATAAAATTAAATAAATATAATTTAATATCAAAAAAAATTAGATTTCGTTACTTATTATAATAACGGTTTGCTTCTTTATTATATTGTTAAAATGCCGCCATAAGCAGATCAATATCCCTTGAGGGAATATTAAAAAGATGGCCAATCTGGTTGTTTGTTAGAATTCCATTATAAATATATGTACCACTTCGGAGACCTCTGTTTTCTTTCAGGTAATTCATTATGCCTCCGTACTCTCCAATTTTGTGAATAAGAGGATAGAACACATTGCTAAGTGCAATAGAAGCAGTTCTCCCTACTTTTGCTGCAATATTAGGGACACAATAGTGGATTACACCATGCTTTTTAAAAGCAGGATCATGAATACTTCTTATTTGCGAAGTTTCAACAGATCCTCCCTGGTCAATACTCAGGTCTATAATTACAGAACCCTCTTTCATTTTTCTTACATGGTCTTCTGTGATTAAAAACTGGGGAGTATCTTCTCTTTTATACAATGCTCCAATTACTGCATCGGCAGATTGCAGGTCTTTCCCCAGCACTCTTGGGTGGAAAACAGAGGTATAAACTCGCATTCCCAGGTGTTTTTGAAATCTTCTTAATTTAATCAGAGAATAGTCATATACTTTTATAGAAGCACCAAGACCAATTGCTGCCTTTGCCGCATATTCACCTGCTGTACCTGCCCCTAAAATAAGCACTTCTGCAGGTGTTATTCCACTTACACCACCTAAAAGAACACCTTTCCCTTTTTGTGAACTGCTAAGATATTCAGAGGCAATTAAAACACTTGTTGTTCCTGCTATCTCACTCATTCCTTTTAAAACAGGGAAACTGTTGTCATCATCTCTTAGCAATTCAAAGGCAACAGCAATCACCTTTTTTTTCATGAGTTTCCTGAAATATTGTTCCTTCTGGATAGGTAGTGTCAGGCTGGTAAAAATAATCTGATCCCCTTTCAGCTTGTCAAGTTCTTCCTCAGTAAGGGGTGATATTTTTAGAATGATATCACATTGGAGAACCTGTCCTTTTTCCTGAACAATAAAACCACCGTTTTCACTATATTCATGGTCGGAGTAATTGGCTCCTTTACCGGCGCCACTTTCAATAATTACTTCATGCCCCTGGTTTACCAGAATTTCTACAGCTTCAGGAGTAAGGCCCACTCTTGTTTCAACTTTATCATTGTCTTTTGGTATTCCAATGACAAGCTTTGAATGCTTCCTTCTGGTCTCCAACATCTCTTCCTGAGGGTAGAACCCTGCGCTTTTAAGGGAAAAATTGCCAGAGTTTTTATTTATATCCATAGAGTTAGGGTTTCAAGTACCAACTAATACGTAATAAAACTATTTATGTTTTATCTGTCTTTTATTCTATTTCTAATATTCGTTTGTTTTTATCCACAGAAGATATTTTTACAGATACCATATCTGAAGGGAGAAGGTCATGTATTTTTTCAGGCCATTCAATAAAGCAATAACTGTCATTTAACAGATAGTCTTCGATACCTATGTCAAATGCTTCTTCCAGCGACTTGATCCTGTACATATCCATGTGGTATACCTGTTCTCCTTTGCTTGTTTTATATTCGTTAATAATTGAGAATGTGGGACTGCTTGCAATATCTATAATATCTAATTCATTGCATAAAGCTTTAATGAAAGTCGTTTTTCCCGATCCCAATTCTCCCCAAAATGCAAATATCCTATTTTTAGAATAGTTTGTCAATAGGTTTTTTGCTACTTTAGATAATTCAGATAATGAATTTATTTCGATCCGTTCCATTTTTTTGCCTTACTTAATTATTCTTTTGGATTTAGTACAATGAATGGTATAAGCATTTCTTCCATAGATATTCCCCCATGTTGAAAAGTACTTTTATAATAATTTGCATAATAATTATAATTATTTGGATATACAAGGTAATCCTGGTTTGTTGCAAAGATGTATTTAGAATTTACATGGGGTTTTGGAAGATGAATTTTATTCGGATCAGTTACTGCAAATACTTCAGATTTTTTATATGATAGATTTTTTCCGTGTTTATAACGAAGATTTACTGATGTTTTTTTGTCTCCAACAACTTTTTTTGGGTTTTGTACAAGGATACTTCCATGATCAGTTGTAATAATCACTTTTGCTTTTTTTTCAGATAATTCTTTCAGCAATTGATTAAGGGGTGAATGCTTAAACCAGGAATATGTGAGAGATCTGTAGGCAGATTCATTGTTTGCCAGTTCTTTTAAGACATCAAATTCAGTTCTTGCATGCGAAAGCATATCGATGTAATTGTATATAAACACATTGAGCTGACTGCTTAGCATGTTGTGCAGAGACTGAATAACTTTTTTCCCGGTTTTGGGTTGATTTACTTTTTGGTAGTTAAAACGGAGGTCAAGGCCCAGCCGCTCGATCTGGCTATTAAGAAGCTCTTCCTCTTTAAGATTTTTTCCTCCTTCATCTTCATCATCCAGCCAGATATCAGGATAAATTTTTGAAATTTCATAGGGCATTAAACCAGCAAAAAAAGAATTCCTTGAATATTGAGTTGCAGTGGGTAAAATGCTGTAATAAATTTCCTCATACTCAATATTAAAATGTTCATTAATCATGGGAGCGATAAATTTCCAGTGATCGAATCTTAGGTTATCGATTAAGATGAGAACGATGTTTTCATCATTTTTTAAAAGAGGCACAACCCTTTGCTGAAAAACATTAGGCGAGAGAAGAGGTTTATTTTTGTTGTTATACTCAAACCAGCTTCTGTAATTTTTTTGAATATACTTGGCGAATTCTGTATTGGCATCACTTTTTTGCATTGCCAGTACTTCTTTCATATTTGATTCGCCCTTATCTTCAAGGTTCAGTTCCCAATAGACCAATTTTCTGTAAACATCGCACCAATCGTCATAATTTTTTGCATTTTGTATTTGTTGCGATATCTCCTGGAACTGAGTTTGATAATTTGAAATCGTTTTTTCAGTTATTAATTTTTTGTTTTCCAGTTGTTTTTTTATAGAGAGCAGGATTTGATTAGGATTGACCGGTTTAATAAGGTAATCGTCAATCTGGGAGCCAATGGCTTCTTCCATAATGTTTTCTTCTTCACTTTTTGTAATCATTACCACAGGAGCCGAAGGATTTAAGTCTTTAATCTTGCTTAATGCCTCTAAGCCGCTTAATCCGGGCATGTGTTCATCCAGCAGGATGAGGTCGAATGACTCATTAGCCAGCAAGTCAAAAGCATCATCAGCATTTGTGGTTGTCATTAATTGATAACCTTTTTCTTCTAAGAATAAAATATGAGGTTTTAAAAGATCAATTTCATCATCTACCCATAAAATTTTTGCAGCTTTCATTCTGATTTCCTTCTCTCTTTTCTTGCTGTAGTTTGTTATATCACCTTATTGTTGAAGAATTTAAGATACTCAATTATCGTTTGTTTTTCAAGCAAATTGATATAATTTTTAACTGAAATGAAAAAATAGTTGTAATTATCTTTAGAAATTTCTTTGAACACTCTTTCTTCTTTCTTACTCATGATATTGTAGTACTTATTAGCCGTTTCGTAATTTTTGAACTTTTTCACTACAATAACAGTATTAAATTCATTGAACTTTTTGCTGCTTGTGGTATAATCTTTTTGCAGAAAGTAATCGAGGTTGAAGTTGATCAGGTCAAATTTTAACTGTCCAATATCAGTTTTTTCGGTATTGGCAATAATCACGAAGTAATAAGGTTCTTTTCTGGAAAAAGTATACAGCGAAGATTTTTCTTCCGCAGCAGTTTCTCCGGTATTTTTTGTTTTTTCTTGTTTCTGAGTCGCTTCTTTTTGCTCTGAATCTTTTTGTTCAGTTTCTTTTGAGCTTGTTTCTTTGTCTTTTGTTTCTTTGTTAACCTGCGAAATTCTTCTGTTAATTTGTTCCAGTTCTGTTTTTTTAAGATATGCGATCATATCCATAGCTCTCTTGCCAACCTCTGTGTCAGGATAATTTTCTGTAATTTTTTCAAGGGATTTTCTGTATGAAATAATGTCTTCTGTTTTACCTTTTGCCATGGCTTTAAGAAAAGCGAAGCGAGCGTTATAATTTTGGTTTTTAAATTTGTTATGAGCAAGATTTGCTTTATTAATTACCTGGTAATATTGTCCGTTTTTATAATCTTCCAGTGTTTCACTGTACATTTTTTCAATTTTGTTTTTTTCCTTTTCCAGTTCTTTGAAATAATTTGGGTTAGAAAGAACTTTGGCATAATTTGTTTCAGGATATTGCTGGATAATTTTATCCTTATAAGTCTGAGCCCTGGAATTGTTTTCCAAATCTTTGTTTAGTTTGTAAAGATTGTAATATGCAGGTAGTTTGTATTTTGAGTCCGGATATTTTTTGTTTAAAGTTTCAAATGCATCAATTGCTTTAGGATAGTTATTAAGGTCGTTCATATAAACCGTGCCCACATTAAAATATGCCTCTTTTATTTTGTTGTGAGATGCTTCCATTAATGAATCGTTAAGAGGGATATTTTGCATGTAATATTTTTTGTTGGATTTACTGAATTGTTCTTCCTGTTTCTTCTCTTTTTGCTGATCTTCCGCAAAATCTCCAAATTCGCTCTGACTTTTTGTGCTTCTTCTCCAGTTGTCTTCAAGTTTACGCTCTCCCCATTTTCTTCTGAAGGATGCCTTTCCTCTTTCCACAGCAGGCGGGCTGTAGAAGTACCACTTTCCTCCCTGCTGTCTTCTGTTATTGGCTCTTTGCTGAGTGTTGTAACGCATTACATCAAATTTCTGTTGTCTTGCCTTTTTTTGAGCCTCTTCTCTCTGTTTCTTTTTATATTGGTTTATCAGGTTTTGTATTAATTGATTTCTTTCTTTGGGGCTCATTTGAGCAACTTTCTGTACACTATCCTGAAACTCAATAGTGTTCAGATTATCAACCAGTTTTGTCAGGTATTTGTTTTTTAGGTATAGGTCGGCGTATCCGGGATAGTCTTCTTCCAGAGCAGTAATTGAGCTGTCATAGTAAGCCTGGGCCTGAGTGTAATTTTTTTTCTCAAATAATATATCTGCCAGTTCAAGGAATGATATTCCTTTTTGATTATTGTTTTTTGTGCTTGACTGGGCCGATTTTTTGTAATATTTTATTGCTTCATTCACATTGTTTTCCTGGATGGCAATTTTGGCAAGCGCATAATAAATTTGGTCCCTGTAGTCAATGTTTTTGTCATCTTTTAGCATCTTTTTGATGTCTTTTTTTATGCCATCTGTTTCCTTATCAGTACGTTTGTGCAACCACGCTTTTTTCAGGGTGGCGTTGAATTCCATCCTGTAATCAGGGTTCTGTTCAATCACTTTGTTATAATAGTCCAGGGCAGTCTGATAGTTTTCTTTTTCTTCGTATAGCTGTGCTAAGATGTAATTATATCTTAATTTTCTTTCTATTTTATCTGTGTATTGAATAGCCTTTGTCAGGTGAGGAATGGCTTTGTCCTGGTTGTCTTGTTTTAAGTAAAAATCCGCAAACGTAGCCTGAAATTCTGCCTTAAGCTTTTCCGTAATTTCTTCTTCCGAGAGTTTGGTAAGAATCTCCCGTGCTTTTCTGAATCTTTGCAGTTCTATATTGCTTTTCGCAGTCCATATTTTTGCTTCCTGATCTACTTTTTTATTTTTAAATTCGTTAATGGCATATTCCAGAATTTCTTCAGCATTATAGTAATCCATTTGCCAGAAATATGCTTTCCCCATTAACAGATAACTGTCATCAACAAATTTGTTAAATTCCGATTTGTTATAATATTCTTTTTCATCCTTAGAAAGCTTTCTTTGTTTTTTGAGATTTTCCGGTTTGGCTGTAATTGAGTGAAGTCTGATTAGCTTGGAGCATTTTTCAATGGTAACTTCCATTTGCGGTTTGATACTTTCTGAAAGCGTTTTGTCTCCATAAATAAATATAGGGATTGTGCGGGTATAATCGAATTTGTATTCTTTTTTGTATTGTTCCAGTCCTTCGTTAAAGCTTTCCCGGCCATTAAAAAGAATGTTAAAATAAGAAGTCAGGTTGTGATAATTTCTCCTGAGGGCAGTATTTTTCTCAGTACTGCAGTTATATAAAAGCAGGACACTTACTATAAGGGCTGATATTTTTATGGTTTGCTTCAACTTGATTTTCTTATCTTTTAAAAGAAATAACTTAAAAATGTGCATGATATTATATCTGTACAGAAAATTTGCAATTTTGTAAAAATATATCAGATTATTTAAAAAGCAAACACAAAAAAAGGGCTGATTGCAGCCCTTCTTTCAAAAAGGAATTTTTTTTACTGATTGATAGCAACAACTTCTTTTACCTCCGGCACATCTTTTTTTAAGGCTTGTTCTACACCATTTTTTAGTGTAAACATGCTGAATGGGCAGGTTCCGCAGGCTCCTGTAAGTTCTACTTTTACTGTCATGTCTTCAGTAATTTCATGTAAAACAATATTTCCACCGTCTGCAACCAGGTATGGTCTTACTTTGTCTATTGTTTTTTTGATCTTCTCTTCAACTTCATTTCTTTTGGCCTGTTCCATAAATTTTCTTGTTATTGTTTTTTAATATGTACTCTTTTTGTCGGTTCGTCTTCTTTGTTTCTTTTGTCAACCTGCTTAATGATTTCATTAGCCAGGTCAGCAAAAGCCCTTCCTGTAATTGATTTTTCATCAGTGGCAGAAGGGGTTCCTGTCTCTCCTCCTTCCATTATAGTCTGGACAATAGGAATCTGTCCAAGTAAGGGTACGTTTTCTTTTTCAGAAAGTTTCTTACATCCTTCTTTTCCGAATATAAAATATTTGTTCTCCGGCAATTCTTCGGGCGTAAACCAAGACATATTTTCAATTAATCCAAGTACAGGCACATTAATGTTCTTGTTTGTAAACATGCGTATGCCTTTAACTGCATCAGCCAGGGCAACATTTTGTGGTGTACTGACAATCACAGCGCCGGTAACGGGTAATTCCTGTACGAGAGTTAAATGGATATCACTTGTTCCCGGGGGCAGGTCTATTACCAGATAGTCCAGCTCTCCCCAGTCTCCCTGATGTATCATTTGTTTTAGAGCATTGGTGGCCATGGGGCCCCGCCATACCAGTGCATCTTCCGGATTTATAAAAAAACCAATTGATAATATTTTAACATCGTACTTTTCTATAGGTGTAATTTGGTCGACGCCATCTTTCTTTTTAACATGGGGCCTTTGTCCTTCCACGTTGAACATTTTGGGAATAGACGGGCCAAAAACATCAGCATCTATGAGACCTGTTTTGGCTCCTGTTTTTGCCAGGCTAACTGCCATGTTTGTTGCTATGGTTGATTTTCCTACACCTCCTTTGCCGGAGGCTACAGCAATAATATTTTTTACTCCCGGAAGAATCTCTTCATTCTCTTTCCCTTTTTCCTTCCCGGTTTCTTTTTCAGGAACTTTGACGGTTATGTTTCCTTTAATTTCTGCGTTTTCCAGGTTTTTTTCGATGGCCTGAACACATGCTTTTCTTATAGAATTGATAAACGGATCATTCGAATTTTTAAATAATAAGCTAAAACTTATTTTTGTACCCTCGGTTTTAATATCGTCAACCATCCCGAGGCTCACAATATCCTGTTGCTTGTCAGGGTGTTTAACCTTTCTGAGGATGTCCAGGATTTCTTTATTGGAATAACTCATATGTAATGTTAATTTGATTTAAATAAAAGGCAAAAATAATTATAAAAAACTAAAATTCATGAAGGTTAATCTACTAATTCTTTATTGGGATCCCAAAAGCATTTATTAAAATTCAGAATCTTATCGTCTTTTACCTTTATGCCTTCTTGTTCAAGGAGTTCCTGCATTGTGTTTTGTCCGGGAAAATGATTTTTGCCTGTTAGTAATCCATTCCTGTTAACCACCCTGTGAGCCGGGATAAATTCTTTTTCTGAAAATGATTTGTTCATTGCCCAACCTACCATGCGTGCTGATTGTCCGGATCCGAGGTACCTTGCAATAGCTCCATAGGAAGTTACTTTGCCCGGTGGTATCTGCCGGGTAACTTCGTATACTCTCTGAAAGAAAGATTTATTTGTCATCTTTGGGTTCGAGGAGTTCTTTTTCTTTATTCAGTTTGAATGACAGATATTTAATTGTTTTTCCTTCATCTATAAACATTTGTTCATAGAATGTTTGAATTTGTCTTATTGGTTTTAATTCTTCATCTTCAGAATTATGAATATCACGGGTGTTTTTAAGAACGCGCAGGTTGTTTAAGTCAGTTATTTTACAGCCATATTCATAAACATCTGTATTGTCTGTTTTCAGATGTATGATTCCTTTGTCTTTCAAAAAATGTTGGTAATAACGCAGAAATTTTGTTGAGACGAGGCGTTTTTTTACTTTTTTGGGCTGAGGATCCGGAAAAGTTATCCAGATTTCATCAATTTCATCGGTGTCGAAAAAGGAGTTGATAAAATCTACTCTTGTACGAAGAAATAAGGCGTTGGGGATGTTTTCCTCATTGGCTTTTTTTGCTCCTTTCCACATCCGGGCTCCTTTAATATCAATTCCAATAAAGTTTTTATCAGGATATTCCCTGGCAAGGTTGACCGTGTATTCTCCTTTTCCACAACCCAGTTCAAGGATGATTGGATAATTGTTTTGAAAGTAATTTTTATGCCATTTTCCTTTTAATTTATAATCTGCATTGAAAATTTCTTCAAATGAAGGTTCTATTACATTTGAGAAAGTTTTCATTTCAGCAAATCGTTCAAGTTTGTTTTTTGTCACTTTATTTTCTGGTTTGATTTTCTTATTTCCAGTCCTACATCTGAGATATGTTTCAGATTCTTTTTCCTCATTGCCTGTTGTAGTTCAAAAGAATATGTTCCTGATGCAGGAAACAGAATGTTCTTTTTATACAGTATTTTGTTGTGATATACATCGCCCCATCCGCTGCCATACCATTGTCCTTTATCATTTGCCAGCATGCATTCGAAAGTATCTTTTACAGAGTAACCTTCGGGAGATGAAACATTTACAAAGAGAAAAAGATTTTGAAAGTCGTATTTTGACAAGTGCCGGACATGCAAATATACATTGTGAGCAGTCAGTGTATCTTCAACAGGTACTTTAAAATTGACTATGTTGTTTTTATTCCATTTATTTTCAGGAATATCATAAGTTTTATTGTAAACCCTTTCTTTTTGGCATCCAAAGATTACAAATAGGGAGAACAGGATAATTATAAGGGAATTTTTATTTTTTCTTATCATTGGGTCTTTTCTTTTTACGCTTGTTTTTTTTGGATTTCTTTTTTCCTGTTTTTTTCTTTTTTTCAAATCTGTCTATCCTGCCGATTCCAACATCATTTTCAAAACTAATATTATTATTTTGGCTTATTTCAATTTCATTCAGCGCATCCGGTTTTTGATTTTTATTATTCAATTCAATGATCTCTTTTACTCTTTCTACTGTAACAGCAATAAGATTTTCTGAAGTTTCAGGATTGAAAGTATACCAGAGAATTTTTTTAAAGATATCGGTTTTTTGGTAGTATGCAGTTCCTTGCTTGGTTTCGAGTTTTATACTTGTATCCGGAAAATCTTTTTTAGCATCAAGGTAGCAATCAAGTTCATAATTCAGGCAGCATTTTAATTTGCCGCATTGTCCGGCCAGTTTTTGTGGATTCAGAGATAACTCCTGATGCCGGGCTGCATTTGTGGTAACAGAGACAAAATCAGTAATCCAACTGGAACAGCAGAGTTCTCGTCCACAGGAACCAATTCCTCCAATCCTTCCTGATTCCTGTCGTGTTCCAATTTGCCGCATTTCAATTCTTATTTTAAATTCTTCTGCAAGAACTTTTATAAGTTCCCGAAAATCAACCCTCTCTTCAGCAATATAATAGAATATGGCTTTTGTTTTGTCTCCCTGGTATTCCACATCGCCAATCTTCATATCAAGCTTAAGTTCGCGGGCAATTTGCCTGGCTTTTATCATGGTCTTTTGTTCCAGGGCGACAGCCTGTCGCCATTTTTCAATATCAGTATCCTTTGCTTTTCTGTATATCTTTTTAAATTCTGTTTCCTGGGGAGAAATGTTATCCTTTTCCAGTTTCCTCAGAACCAGTTCCCCGGTAAGCGACACTATTCCAATATCATGGCCCGGAGAAGCTTCAACAGCTACAATGTCTCCTTCATTCAGGCGCAAGTGATTGATGTTTTGAAAATACTCTTTCCGTGTATTTTTAAAACGTATTTCAACGATGTCTGTAGAATTCTGTGAGCCTGGAATGTCCTTAAGCCAGTTTCTTACTGGTAGTTTTGTGTAATGTTCGGGTTTGCAGAAATCGCAGGGCCAGTTTTTTTTGTCTCGTACAGATTTATTGTCGGATATATTGTTTGAGTTTGTTGTGTCCATAGTGACCTCATAATATGCTTATGATAAATTATATGTTTCATAATTTAACGTGAAAAATTAAATTATCTTTTTGCAAAATTAATGAAAATTATATTTTTAACAATTTTATTATTTTCAAAGACATATCAAGGAATACAGTTTTGGAGTGTGCATTCATTTGAATATCGCGGGATGCTTTGTTAAATTCATTAAAGATTTTACCGGCATTTTGCGGTTTGATAAAAACTGAAAATTTATTTGAAAACTCGTTTTCATCTTCAGTTAAGTAAACCACTTTTTCCATTTTCAGGTTTTTCATAAAATTTTCTCTCAAAAGATGCGTAGCATACCTGAGGAATATAATCTGTTTTTCTCTCCCGAGAGATGCGAGTTCATCTGTCCATCCCAAAAGTTCTACGATGTCCTGGCTATAGCACAACCTCATAAGTGACTTGAACCGCTCGAGATTTTCACTATTTTCTTCATTCTCATTAATATGTTGCAGCGCCTGAATATAACTTCCGTTTGCCAGCCTGACTATTTCCTGAGCTTTTTTTGAGTCCAGGTTGAAAGTATCACTTACTGAGTTAAACAGGCTTTCATCGTCGATTTTTGGTACTTTAATTTTTTGCGTTCTGGAAAGTATGGTAGGAAGAATAAGATCTGAATTTTCTGAAATCATCAGGAATACGGTTTTTTCAGAAGGCTCTTCAATTAATTTTAAAAGCTTGTTTGCAGCGCTTCGGTGCATTCTTTCGGGCAACCATATAATCATGGTTTTATATTCAGCTTCATAAGTTTTAAAGCTTATTTTTTTTATAATCCTTGCACTTTCGCTGGTAGGAATAATTCCCTGTTTGTTTTCCAGGGCCAGCTTATCGTACCATTTTCTGGGAGACAGGTAGGGGTTTTCAAGAAGCGTTTCAATCCAGACATTCATATAATCATCACTTGTTTCCGGGTTCGATTCCGAAGCCTTTTTTACGGGGAATACAAAATGCAGGTCGGGATGCACTAATTTTTGATATTTCAGGCAGCTTGGGCATCTGCCGCATGAATCGTTATCTTGTTTGTCCTCGCAGTTGATGTATTGGGCATAAGCAATTGCCAGCGATAATTTTCCGGCTCCGGATGGTCCGATAAATAACTGGGCGTGCGGTATACGGTTTTCCTTTACAGAATTTATTAATTGCTCTTTTATTTTATGTTGTCCGATGATTTCTTTAAATTGCATTCCTTCCAGAGATTAGATTTAAGGTTTCCAAGATAGTTTCAAAGGTAAATAAAATAAATTTTTTATATTTAGCTTTCAATTTCTAAATTCACTCAGAATATGTATTCAATTGATAATTATAATTTCAACGGTAAAAGAGCATTAATGCGGGTTGACTTTAACGTGCCCCTGAATGAAAGTCTTGAGATTACTGACGATACAAGGATTGTAACGGCTTTGCCTACCATACAGAAAATTTTAAGTGAAGGAGGGTCGGTAATTCTCTTGACACACCTTGGCCGACCCAAGGGAAAGCATGATGAGAAGCTTTCTGTAAAAAATATAGTTCCATATATTTCAAAATTACTTGACAGGGAGATTCATTTTGTTGACGATTGCCTTAGTGAGGAGGCCAAAGAAAAATCGAAAAATCTGAAGCCAGGGGAAGTTTTGATTCTTGAAAATCTTCGTTTTTATACAGAGGAAAAAGCGGCAGATGAAGAATTTGCCAAAAAACTGGCATCTTATGGAGATGTTTACATAAACAATGCTTTTGGAACTGCACATAGAGCTCATGCTTCTACCTACACCATTGCCAAATATTTTCCTAAAGAGAAAATGTTTGGTTATTTGGTAGAGAGTGAAATAAAAAATATCGACAGGGTTTTGAACGAGCCTCGTCACCCATTTACCGCCATTCTGGGTGGTTCAAAGGTTTCTACAAAAATACATATTATTGAAGCCCTTCTTGAAAAAGTAGATAATTTACTCATAGCCGGCGGGATTGCTTATACATTTGTAAAAGCACAGGGAGGAGAGATTGGAGATTCCATTGTGGAAGACGAATATTTAGAGGTAGCCAAAGATATTATTGAAAAAGCAAAAAAATATAAGGTTAATCTTTATTTACCCACAGATTGTATTATCGCAGATGAGTTTAAAAACAGTGCCAATATTAAGCATTGTGAGATTGATAAAATTCCTGAAGGTTGGATGGGTCTGGACATTGGAATTAAGTCGGCCAATCAGTTTGCAGATGTGATCCGGGATTCTTCCAAATTATTATGGAACGGACCAATAGGTGTATTTGAAATGTCTAACTTTTCAATGGGAACATTAAAAGTAGCTATGTCAGTTGCAGATGCCACTGACCAGGGTGCTTTTTCATTGATTGGAGGAGGTGACAGTATAGCAGCTGTGAACAAGTATGGACTCGCCAACCGGATTAGTTATATTTCCACGGCCGGAGGTGCTTTGCTTGAGTATCTTGAAGGGAAAGAATTGCCCAGTTTAAAAGCTGTACGGGAACAACTAACGATAGACAATTATAACTTTGCGAATAAAAAAGTACTCATGCGGGTGGATTTTAATGTTCCTCTTGATGAGAATAAAAATATTACAGACAACACACGCATTATTACAGCATTACAGACTGTAAGAAAGATTCTTACAGATGGCGGATCTATTATTTTCCTTACTCACCTGGGCAGACCTAAAGGAAAATATGATGACAACCTTTCTTTA
This sequence comes from uncultured Bacteroidales bacterium, assembly GCA_964461045.1. Lineage (GTDB taxonomy): Bacteria > Bacteroidota > Bacteroidia > Bacteroidales > UBA12077 > JAGXLC01. The sequence continues at coordinate 41,057 of CAYWSJ010000014.1, forward strand.
AAGCATATTGTTTCCTATCTTTCTAAGATCCTTGATAAAGAAATTAAGTTTGTGGATGATTGTATTGGAAAGAAAGTGCAATTAGCAGCAGAGAATCTGAGACCAGGTGAAATTTTACTTCTGGAAAATTTAAGGTTTCATAAAGAAGAAATAGAGGGAGATGAAAAGTTTGCAAGACAACTGGCCGAGCTTGGTGATGTCTATGTAAACAATGCATTTGGAACAGCTCATCGTTCACATGCTTCTACCTACACCATTGCCAAATTTTTCCCGGATAATAGAATGTTTGGGTATCTTATTGAAAATGAGATTCACAACATAAACCGGGTGATTAAAAAGACAAAACATCCGTTTACAGCTATTCTTGGAGGCGCCAAAGTTTCAACTAAAATCCAGATTATTCATGCATTACTGGAAAAAGCAGATAATCTGATTATTGCAGGGGGAATTGCCTATACCTTTGCCAGGGCAATGGGAGGTGATGTTGGCGATTCCCTGATAGAAGAAGATTATGTAGGTGTGGCCCGGGAAATCCTTGAAAGAGCCCGTGAATTGGATGTAAACCTTATGTTGCCAGTTGATTGTGTAGTTGCAAAGGAATTTAAAAATGAGACAGAAATCCGCCATAGTCCAATTGATAAAATAGATAAGGGCTGGAGAGGAATGGATATTGGCATTAAAAGTGCAAACCGGTTTGCAGAAGCCATTGAAAATTCTTCTACTATCTTATGGAACGGTCCTATTGGTGTCTTTGAGTTATCTAACTTTTCCAATGGTACGTTAAGAATTGCTATGGCTGTAGCCAGGGCAACTGATAAAGGTGCTTTTTCCTTAATCGGAGGGGGAGACTCGATTGCAGCCGTAAATAAATACGGCCTTGCACATAAAATCAGTTTTATCTCAACCGCCGGGGGGGCACTGCTGGAATTTATAGAGGGAAAAGAATTGCCCAGTTTGAAAGCTATAAGAGAAGGGGTAGAGTGAGCAGATTGTAGCTTTAACATTTTTTAATCAAATGTGTTTGACTGATGTTAAATACTTTTGTAATTTAATTTTCAAACTAAAAAGAGAATATTTATGATTGAAAAATATGACATACCACTGATCCAGGAAGCTGATCTGAAAGATAAGGTTGTGTTAGTTCGTGTGGACCACAATGTAGTTAAAAAAGGTGAAATACATGACCCTTACAGGATTGATGCAACCATTGGTACAATGTATCATATCAACGCAAGAGGTGGAAAGATTATCCTGATGACACACGTCGGGCGACCACGGGATAAAAAAACCGGGGAAATCGAGATTAATCCGGATACCTCAGTACAGCCTATTGTAGATTACCTGAAGAATAAACTGCACATTAACATGAAGGTACCGGAATTTTATCAGCATGGTGATAAGGGATACTTGGGTATAGAGACTAATATCAACCATATGATCCGTGAATTAAAGGAGGGGGAGATTGACGGGATATACCTTCCGAACACCCGGTGGTTTTACGGAGAAGAAGAAGGGGGTGAAGTGACTGAGCGTTTTGCCAATCAACTTGCCGGACTGGCAGATATTTTTGTGAACGATGCCTTTGGTTCGTGGCAGCCTCATGCCTCTACTGTGGGCGTTAATAATTACTTACCTTCCTATGCAGGCTACCTGATGCAAAAAGAGATTGAAAACCTGGAAAGAATTTACAATCCCGAAAAACCTTTTGTGGCCGTTGTGGCAGGAGCCAAATTTGATACCAAGGCTGATTCTTTATATGCGTTGCTTGAAAAAGCGGATTACCTGGTACTTGGAGGAATTATTTACAATGCTTATCTTTCTGCTAAGTATGACCTGGATATCAAAGGCATATCGAAAGATGACTACAAAATGGCCAAAGAATTTGTGGATTATGCGGAAACCCATAATAAGGAGAAAATAGTTGAGTTACCCTATATTATTGAATCCGATACGCTCGACGGAAAGTTTGAAGGGAAATACAGAGAACACAATATCAATGAATTAAAGCCCGGAACCAAGCTGAATTATATTACAGACGTTTCGAGGAAGTCATTCGAAGAAGACCGGGTAATGGAAGTCTTCCATGATGCCAGTACCATTTTTGTAAATGCAGTGATGGGATTTACGCCTCATTTTAACGACGGAACCATAGCGCTTGACCAGCTTATTGATGAAAATGTTGATGCTGTTAAGCTTTATGGAGGCGGTGATACGATGCAGGAGCTGAAAAGATTATTACCAGGATTGTATATTGTGGCTCTTGACCATCCGAAATATTACATATTTACCGGAGGAGGTGCTGTGCTTAAAGCCATTCAGGAAGGGACAACCCTTGGACTTGAACCAGTAAAGAAATTAGCAGGTAAAGAGTAAGATTTATCGGGCCGGGGAAACTCTCCGGCCTTTTTTCTATCCAAAATTTCCACCAATTCGACTGTAAATATTTTCCGGTGTCCATTTTACAGAAGGGCCCTTGATCATTCTTGTACCTTTCGTTGACGATCTCAGAAATCCGTTTGATTCTAAAAATTCTATTCCTTCTTCGTTGGAGGAAGGCATAACCGCTTTCTCTTCGCTTTCATATTTAATGCTCATCAGGTTTTTCCCGGCATCTGTATTTGTTGCAATGATGGGACCTTCTTCAAGGCCTGGAATATAATAACCCTGCAATTTCCCTTTTTTTATTAATAACAATGAATAAGGAAGAAATGGTTTTAGAAGGGCTGACCGGTCTTCCCCGGTTACCTGCTGATCTTTTTCCAGTAATGATTGACGAAACTTTTCATTAAAAGGGGTAACTCCTTTTTTATCATAATTAAAGCTGCCGGGATTTTGACGATGAAAGAAGGAATATTCTGTTACCTCTCTGAATCCAGCCTTTTGATAAACAGACCGTCCTGACTCAGTAGCAATCAGCAACTTTTTTCTATATGATTTTTTATCAGCTATAGTCAATAAATGATTAACAATTTGTGAGCCTATTCCCTTTTTTCTAAAGACAGGATCCACAATAATGTGCGCAAGCCAACAAGTATCTTTGAAGAAAATAATAACTCCTGTTCCTGTTATTTTTTCGTTTGAGGATGCTTTTATTGGTAAGCAGAATGTAGAATCGAGGTAAAATTTGAATGCATTCACAATATTTGGCCATCCTTCGGGTTGAAGTGCTTCGATATTGTAAAGGTCATTTTTTCTAAAAGGTTCTAATTCCATTTATTTTTGTGTTGGTATTTGACTAAGGTATAAAATTGAGAAATTTTAAAAAAGCAGAGTATATTTTTTAGAGTATTGTTTAATATGTCTTAATAAAAATTAAACAAAATTTTTGTTTTCCTGTTAACATGTATATGAAAACATACTTAATTATAGGAGCATCATCAGGAATTGGCCGCGAGCTGGCACTGAGGCTGGTTAAACAAGGGTACAGGGTAACAGGGACTTATTACAAAGACCCTGTTGAGAATGATCAATCTGGTATTGAATACCATTATCTGGATGTAATGGACGAGGATCTGAAACTGGATTTTCTTCCCGAGAACCTTGACGGCCTCGTCTATTGCCCGGGTTCCATCAATCTGAAACCTTTCCATCGCTTTAAGCCAAAAGAGTTTACAGATGATTATAAACTGCAGGTCGTTGGAGCGGTTAAAACCATTCAATCTGCCCTTCCTGCACTCAAAGCAGAAAACGGAGGGAGTATAGTACTCTTCTCCACGGTTGCCGTCCAGTCAGGTTTTAATTTCCATGCTCAGGTTGCTTCATCTAAAGGAGCTGTTGAGGGACTGGTCCGGTCGCTGGCAGCAGAATTTGTTCCAAAAATCAGGGTGAATGGGATTGCACCTTCACTGACAAACACACCTATGGCATCAAGACTCTTAAACAGTGATCAGAAAAAAGAGGCTAATGCGCAAAAGCATCCGCTTAAAAGAGTAGGAGAGGCAACAGACATTGCCAATGCCGCTGAATTTTTATTAACTGACAAATCAGACTGGATTACCGGGCAAATCATTCCCGTGGATGGAGGAATGTCATCGGTTAAAGTTTGATTTTAAAAATAAATTTATGCCGGTATATCAATTTTACAGAGAGCAAAAAATTCCCTGCAGCATTGACGAAATATGGGATTTTATATCTTCTCCGAAAAATCTGAAGCGTATCACACCGGATTACATGGGATTTGATATTACTACTCCGCATACCTATGAAAAAATGCATCCGGGGATGATTATTACCTACAGGGTTTCACCCTTGCTTAATATTAAAACGAACTGGGTAACAGAGATAACACATGTAAAAGAGAAGGTCTATTTTGTGGACGAACAGCGGGTAGGACCCTATAAAATCTGGCATCATGAACACCGTATAGAACCTATTGAAGGAGGTGTTCTGATGACGGACCTGGTTACTTATCAGCCACCAATGGGCTTTTTGGGTTCCATAGCCAATAAGCTTTTTATAAGAAAAAAAATCCGTGAGATTTTTGATTACCGGAGAAGAGCTTTGGAAGAGATCTTTGGGAAGTATAAATAAATTTTTAAATTTGGATTTAGTTAACAACGTCATTTATGGAAATGAAGAAAAGAGCAAGAACTTGCCCTTCTTGCGGCTATCAATACAATGCAACCTATTTTCTCAGAAAATTTTTCTTTCGTACCAATAGTTATAAATGGTATTGCCCGAACTGTAATAAAGAACTTGGATTTGACCGGGAAACAACGTTTAGTTTTGCTGTGATCTCCGGGTTGATTGGGTTTTTCACAGCTTTTCTGATGGACATGCTGAATCCGCCTTTTCTAAAATACGGGATTGTTCCAGTTTTAATGTTTTGTTTTTTGCTGTGGCTTACAACTAAGAAAAAGTTCAGGGTAACTGAAGAGTGATTTTCTATTTTTCTTTTTTCGTTTAATAGAATTTTACTGAAATCTTCCCTATCTTTCAGCAAAAAAAATGAAAAAGGCTCGTATTTTTTTAATATTGATAATCTTTTCTTTGAATTCATGTGCATTCATGTTTAACGAGGCTGTATTTCCCAATCAATGCATGAAGTGCCAGGTGGTAAATGAATATAGCGGTGAGGTGTTGTGGAGTGAGCAGGGATGTGGAGGAGAAACTGCCGGACTGCGTGACAAAGCCAAAGTAAAAGCATACGATCTCAGCAGAAACGGCTTTGATTTGTGTGATCTTGAGGTAAAATGCACGCGCTGGAAAAAAGATCCGGAAGATGAAAGTTCTGATACTGAACAAAAGAAAAAATAATCAATGTAAATGGAAAAATACCAGAATAGTCATGAATTTAAATAAAATCCTTTACGTTGGCTGGTTCTTTTTTATTTGTTTATTCGCATGTGGGCA
>CAYWSJ010000015.1:0-45374 GCA_964461045.1 uncultured Bacteroidales bacterium
TACATGCCTATTTTAGCCTCCCCAATGCAATTGTATTTGATCAGTTTACTTATAATAAAGATAATTTAAACGGAACACAGAGAGAATCCCTGGCTTTAGGCAGAATAACGGTTTCAAGTACGAATCCGTCAACTGAAACTTTTCAGAAAGCTTACGGAAAAGACTGCCCGGTTTTCTACGCCTATTCAGAAGAGGAGATATATCAGGCTATGAAACAAGTTGCTTCATTTTCAAATGATTATTTAAAACAGAAAGAAAAAGAAATAAAGAAGTGGACTTATATGAACTTGCATTGGGAGAACAGGATTCATGAACTAATTAATCTAATGGATGATACTTTAAAGCGTTGCGAAAAATAATATGAAAAATGTTTTTTGGAGCTTAGTAAATTCATTCGTAACAAAAGGTTTTGGTGCGATATTTTCGATCATACTGGGGAATTTGATTTTACCAGGTGAACTTGGAATTTATGTGACACTTATGATCATTACAACAATCAGTAGCCAGCTATTTGGATTACAGATAGGGAAAGGAGTTATTCAAAAGATTAACTGTTCCTCACATTCCGAACGAAATTTATATTTTAGCTCAGGGTTGGTAAGTGTTTTTTCTCTCAGTATTTTAGCTATTGCAATTCTTTTCCTATTTCATTGGAACCTGATTGACCTTTTCGATATTTCCAGGACGAATGAATTGTTTTATTTCATTTTACCACTTGTTTTTCTGATAATTGGGAAGGAATATTTTATGAATATTCTTCAGGCTGAATTAAGAATGAAGCGAATAGCCCGGATCAATATTGCGGCTGCTGTTATCCAGATTTTAGTTACCCTGATATTAGTGAAATTAGGAATGAAAATAAAGGGCATTTTTGTTGGATTGTATTGCGCAAATGGATTTGCTTTTGTAGTAATGGGTTATTTCGCATTCAGAAATTTCTCCCTGTCTTTTTCTGATGAAATTATAAAGTATGGGAAATCATTAATAAAATTCAGCAGCCTGATATACATAGGATCTATTGCTGTTATCCTGGATAAACAAATTGATTTGTTGTTTGTTTCCCACTTTCTGCCCAAAGAAGATGTGGCTATATACAATTATGCAGTTAAATTTTCATTGTTAATATTGGTTTTTGGAAATAGCATCTCAAGGGTGACATTCCCCAGGTTAACCCAGGCTTTTTCTTCTTTTTCAGAAAGTAAGGTGAATCATATTTTTTCGAAATCTATTAATTACAGCTTTTTTATTCTCTCTGTAGGTGTTCTTTTCATTTTATTTAATATTCCCTATATAATTGTTTTAATTCTGCCTGAATTTTATCTGAACATGATTCCTTCACTTACTATACTAATGACTAGCTTGTTATTGTTTGCAGCATGGTCAAGCATTGGTTCAATTTTCACCTCTAAAGGGATTCCCGGATATAGCTCCTTATTAAACTGGACTGCCCTGATTATAAATATCGCTCTGAATTTATGGTTGATACCTACGCTTGGAATAATTGGAGCTGCAATATCTACAAGTACATCTTTCCTTTTCAGATTTTTAGCAGGAATTGTGCTTGTGGAAATAAAAATACGAACTCATTTTAATTATCTGAATTTGTTTGTCAGTTATTTTTTATTTCTGGGGCTGGTATTGCTTGATTATTTTGTTTTAGAATCTTTAATTATTAAAGAACTTATAATCATTGGATATTTGTTTGCCAGTTATTTTATATTGTTCGGAAAAGAAAAAAATGAGATCTTTAGAGAATTCCTCAAAAAATTCAATGTTAAGTATAGAATGATAAACTGACATTTCATAATCACCTTAAGGTCAGTTAAATACAAGGAAGCTTGCTTGCTTTGCTTATGATTAAATCTCTTTGTTTTTTGACATATATTGCCAGGTCGGGTTCAACTTTACTGGCAAAAGAACTCGACAAATACAAATCAATAGGCGTAACCATTGAAGATGATATTCCTGATGGATTGCTTGAAGGAGAAGAAGTATTTATTAATAATTTATATGAACTTGATATATATCTTGATAAACTTTTTAGCAAACCCAAATTTCAATTTTGGAATATTGACAGGGAAAATCTAAGGGCTGAATTGGAAAATGAGGAATATCCAATTGATATTGGAATTATACTAGATAAACTTTACAAGTTTTACTTTTCAGATAGTAAGTATGAGGTTGGAATTCATAAAAAAGGGAGATATTATTTAAAAATTGATGAATTGCTGAAATTTTTTCCTGATGCAAAATTCATTCATCTCAAAAGAGATCCAAGAGGACTTTTCAATTCACAGAAAAAATCGAGGGATAGCCGATCGGGAAAACTAATGAGCAACAATGTTGTTGCTTTTGCGCTGAGTTACAGGAAAATGTATAATATTCTGAAATCTTATAATAAATCTGATTATATCTATTCTTTAAGATATGAGGATCTTATCGATAATTTTGATAAGGAGATTGATGCGATCCTTGATTTTTTGGGTGTTACAAACCGCGAGAAGGAGGATTTAAGCTATTATAATAAGATACCGGATCCACAGAAAGAATTACATGATAATATTCAGCAACCTCCGCTGAAAAAGAGAAAAAGCGGGTGGGAGAAGGAGTTAAGTGCTCTGGAAATAGCAGTATTAGAAGCCTGTTTGAAAAAAGAGATTCGTAAAGAGGGATATTATTTTTCAAGTATAAAACCGGGTAATGTAGGCTGGGGATTCAGGTTTATTCATAGAGTATCAACGTTTTACATGAAATATTATCTGGCAAAACTTGTGCCCGGACCATACAAAAAATTAAAATTTTTAAAGAATACTATTATAAAAAGGTGAACCAGTATAAAAAAAGAAAAATAGTTTTTGTGGTTGGTTATTTTGCTGCTGGTGGTGCAGAAAGAGTTATATCCATATTGGCAAACGCTTTTGCGGATAAGGGATATTCTGTTAGTTTGGTTTATTTTAAAAAGAAAGATGATTTTTATGCTCTAGATAACAGTATTAATAAATATTATCTTGATATACCAACGAATTCAAAAAATTTTATTTTGGGGCTTCAGAATACCCGGATTCGCATACTGAAGTTACGTGAACAAATAAAACAAATTGCCCCGGATGCTGTCATCAGTTTTATGACAGATATAAATGTTTTAACTATCCTGGCTGCTCGTAAAACAGATATTCCGGTTATTATTTCCGAAAGAACCAATCCTTTTAAATCTATATTCTCTTATAAATGGAAAATTGCGGCACGCTTCCTATACAAATATGCAGCCAAATTAGTTCTGCAGACGAGCGCCGTAAAGAAGTACTATAAAAATATAAATGATCAAAAGATAGAAATTATTCCCAATCCTGTTAAGGAAATAAAATCAAATAGCAAGAAAAAAGAAAATATAATTATAGGAGTTGGACGCCTGGAATATCCAAAAGGTTTTGATATGCTTATACAGGCTTTTGTTCAGACAAAGGCAATAAAGAACTGGAAACTTTTAATAGCAGGAGAAGGAAGTGAAAGAGAATGTCTACAACGAATTATAAATAAAAATGAAGTTCAAGACAGGGTAAAACTGATTGGCTTGCAAGAATCTATGGATGAAATATATTCCAATGCTTCAATATACGTTTTAAGCTCTCGTTATGAGGGATATCCAAATTCACTCGCAGAAGCTATGAGTGCTGGCTTGCCATGTATCAGCTTTAATTGTGATTTCGGACCGGCTGAAATGATTAGGGATAATGATAATGGAATTTTAGTGGATGCAGGAAACATAGATAAACTGGCTGAAGAAATTGATCGATTGGCATTTGATGAGACTATGCGAAAAAAAATAGGTGAAAAAGCTATTGAAATTAGACAAAATCTGGATCAAGCTGTTGTTAGAAAAAAATGGGAAAGCATTTTTGATCAATTAAATCCCTGATCAGATTTTTTCTGTGGAATTTTACAAATAACTAATGAGTTACAAAGCAAAAAATCAGATTTTGAGAAAGATTGTATTTTTTCTGCCAAACCTTGAAAGAGGAGGCTATCAGCGTGTTTTTATTACTTTAATGCGCCTCCTTGATAAGGATAAATATGAAATTAGCCTGGTTGTTACAGGAAAAACAGGGGCCTTAAGAAATCTTATTCCCAATGGAGTGAATCTCTATGAATTTAAAAGCCGGAAAACTCTTTTTTCTCTTAGGAAAAGCTTAAAACTGGTAAGGAATCTTAAACCAGACATTATTTTTTCAACTTCTTATATGTTAAACCTGGTAGTTATTCTTGTAAAGTTACTTTCAGGAAAGCAGGATAAAACCAGGATATGGTTGCGTGAACCCAATACTCCAGGTAATTCAATTACTTCTTTTCATAAATTTTTGTTGAAAAGACTTTATAGTTATGCCGATCGTATTTTAGCTCAGACACCGGAGATGAAAGAACAGGTATTAAAATTCTATAATGTAGATTCCTCAAAGGTTAAGGTTCTATATAATCCTCTTGATGTGGATTATTTGAATAACTCCATAAAAAACAAAAGCAATCCTTTTGATTCCGGGTTTGTTAATTTTATTGCTATTGGAAGACTAACCAAACAGAAAAATTTTGAATGGCTCATTAGAAGTTTTCAATACATTTCTGCTCAATCAAAAAACTATCGTCTGTATATTCTTGGTGATGGTCCTGAAAGATCAAGATTAGAGGAATTAGTTGAAAAAGAGAGGTTAAACAACTCCGTTTTTTTATTAGGTGAAAAGGAAAATCCCTATATTTATCTGAAATGTGCTGATTTACTAATTTCTTCATCACTTTGGGAAGGGATGCCTAATGTAATCCTTGAATCAATTTTTTTGGAAACCCCTGTCGTTGCAGTAGAATCTACCCCTTATTTACAACACCTTATCAAAGATCCATTGAATGGTTCGGTTATAGAAGAATTTAATACAGATATAATGATAGAACGAATTCTGAATTATAGGAAATATATTGTCGATATCAGTTTATTAAGACATCATATAAAAAAATCTGATTGGATTGAAGAGTTTGGGAATTGAAATTTAATACAATAAAAGTATATTTGAACTATATTTTCTTAAAATTAACTAAAAAGATACATAGAGGATAATTATCAAATAAAATATAACTAGAATTATATGTACGGGGTAATAGGGAATTTTGGGTTTTATAAAGGTCAAATTGATGGACAGACTTTAAAAACCCGGGTTTTTCATGAAGTAATATCAAAAATTGAAAACGAAAATATTGAATATGTTGATACTTCTACAATAAAAGCTAAACCTTTAAAAGTTTTAGTTTCAATTTTTCGTTTATTCAAAAGACATGAAAACATTTTTATTCTACCAGGCAAACTGGGTTTAAGGTTTTTACTTCCTTATTACAATTTTCTGGCAAGAAAATACAATAAAAGAATATTCTATATTGTAATTGGAGGATGGCTATATAAAATGGCCATAAAAAACAGCAGGATTGGTCAGGGACTTTTTAAACTGAACGGTATTTATGTGGAAACAGACCAGATGTATTACGATTTGATGAGTTTTGGTCTGAGAAATGTTCATACACTTTCTAATTTTAGAGATTTTCCCCTGGATATTGCCGAAAATTCAATAGAAAATAAAGATCCCTTTAGATGTTTGTTTTTATCAAGGGTGGTTAAAGAAAAAGGAATTGAAATCACTATTGATTCAATTAAAAAACTGAGGAAGCAAGGCAAAAATATAGAACTGGATGTTTATGGCCCTATTAACAAGAATTATAAAAGCAAATTATTAAAATATACAGAGGATACCCGGGGAATTAATTTTAAAGGAATATTAAAACCTGATGATCCTCATTTTTACTCAATTATAGCAAAATATCACATTATTGTTTTTCCTACTTACTATGAAGGTGAAGGTATGTCAGGGACAATTCTTGATGGATATATCAGTGGCGTCCCAACAATTACCTCAGACTGGAAATACAATCATTTGGTTATTGAAGACAGGGGCAATGGGATTATCTTAAAAGAAAACACCTCAGAGGAATTAGCTAATGAGATCCAACAACTATATGAAAACAGAGATGAATTAAAAAAATTGAAAGAAGGTTGTTATAAAGTCAGGAAAAACTATAATGCCAAAATACTGCTTAATAAATTGTTAGAACAAGTCAAGAGTTATAATTCTGTTGAAAATACCTGAATATAAGATCAGTATCAAAAAGAGTATTAAAAGAAATTGAATATAGATAATCAAATGTTAATGTATTGTTAGCTAATAGTTTAAGGTATTTGGGTTTTGTTTCACCCTCCACAATTTGAAAGAATAATCACCCTTTTTAGGAATTACAATCAGACTCTAATCGATAATAGATGAATAGAATACTTCATATTAATACAGAGTATAGTAGTAAATCTTTATATAAAAATTTAGTTTATAAATTAATAGATAAAGTATCCCATCAGATTATATATATACCTATAAGAAGAAAAAACGAAACAGGTAATAATAGTATTGAACATAAGAATCTTTCATTTTATTATCCTTATATTTTAAATTTCTTTCTCAGAATCAGATACTTCAGGAAGATCAGGAAAATATTTAATGATGCAGATAGCAAACTTGATTTCAGTAAAATAGACGTTATTCACTCCCATACCTTATTTAGTAGTGGAGGCCCCACTTACTTACTAAACAGAAAGTACCAGGTTCCTTACATTATAACATTGAGAAACACAGATATAAATATATTTTTCAAATACCTTTTTTATTTGAAACCTTTCTCATACAAAATTCTTTCAAATGCTTCCAGAATAATTGTTATTTCACCAAAATATTCAGAACATCTGAGGCATATTATTCCCAAAAATGTTTATAACGATATTGAGAATAAGATAAAAAATATTCCTAACGGGATTGATGATTTCTGGTTTGAGAATCTGGGTGGTAATAGGAAGAAGCCATCAGGTGAGACCAAGTTATTGTTTGTGGGAGAATTGAACAGAAATAAAAATATTGGATCAGTTATAAGATTGACAGAATATCTTAATAGTCGGGGAATGCCAACAAAATTGATTATTGTAGGTGATGGCCCCAAAAAGAAGAAAATTATTAAAAAATCAAGAAAAAATACTAACCTGGTTTATTATAACCGAACCGATAGTAAAAAACAATTATTAAAAATATACAGAGAAGCTGATATTTTTATTATGCCTTCAATTAAAGAAACATTTGGTTTGGTTTATGGCGAGGCCATGAGCCAAGGGTTACCTGTGATTTATACAAAAGGCCAGGGTATTGATGGTTATTTTAAAGATGGAATAGTAGGATATTCCGTTGAACCAAAGAACATAACTGATATTGCCACTAAAATTCAATTGATTTTGAATGATTATGAGAATATTTCGACTAATTGCATTGATAAAGTCCAAAGATTTAATTGGAATCATATTGCTGAAACATATGATGAGGTATACAAGGAATGCATACAGGGAAAAGAGCTAAGTGTGAAAAAGAAATAGATTATTCAAATAACCTGTTTGGAAACTTCTTTCTGTTTCTGGATTAGTAAGCGTATAGAAACTAAATAAATATTGTTAAATAAAGTTTTCATTGATTTATTACCAATATAATTTTATTACTTTGTAAAGTTATACTTAAAATTAATCAAAATGGCATTCGACAAGGACAAGAAGATAAGAGTAACACAGCCGTCATTACCAGATCTTGACGAATTTATTCCCTATTTAGAAGATATATGGGAGACCAAGTGGTTGACCAATAATGGGAAGTATCATCAGCAGCTTGAGAAAGAGATGGCCGAATTTCTGGGAGTTAAACACGTGGCATTATTCGCCAATGGAACACTTGCCCTTGTTACTGCTCTTCAGGTTCTTCGTATAACCGGAGAAGTGATAACCACACCCTATAGTTTTGTGGCTTCTACCCATTCTTTATGGTGGAATAATATCAGACCTGTTTTTGTTGATATTGAACCGGAATACTGTAATCTTGATCCTCAAAAAATAGAAGAAGCAATTACTCCAAAAACTACTGCCATTTTACCTGTGCATGTCTATGGAAATCCTTGTAAGGTTGAACGGATAAAAGAAATTGCAGACATTTATGGATTAAGAGTAATTTACGATGCAGCCCATGCTTTTGGCAACAAATATAAAGGGCAATCATTACTTAACTGGGGAGATTTGTCTACTCTGAGTTTTCATGCTACTAAGCCCTATAATACCATGGAAGGGGGAGCGATTATCTGCCATGATGATAAAACAAAACAACGCATTGACTACCTCAAAAATTTTGGATTTGCCGGAGAGACAAGAGTGATGGCACCGGGAATTAATTCTAAAATGAATGAAATGCAGGCTGCATTGGGATTGCTGCAACTTAAACATCATGATGAAAACATAAAGAAACGAGAACAAGTTGCCAATAAATATAAAGAAGCATTTAAAGATACAGATGGAATAGATTGTTTATCTGAAAATCCGGATGTATCCAATTTTAATCATGCTTATTTTCCTGTCTTTGTAGATGAGAAAAAATTTGGTAAGAGCAGGGATGAATTATATTTCTATCTGAAAGAGAACGGTATTTACGGGAGAAGATATTTTTATCCACTTATTAGTCAATTTCCAAATTATAGAGGGTTAGAATCCGCGAAGAAAGAAAATTTGCCTGTTGCCGAAGAAAAAACCAAAAATGTAATTTGCTTACCGATTTACCCAGATTTATCAATGAAAACAGTTGATAAAATTGTCAGTCACATTAAAGATTTCTCACATTAGTTTATGGACTTAAAGGATAAGGCTATAAAAGGGGTATCCTGGAGCCTGATTGAAAGAATAGGAATGCAGGGTATTAAATTTATCCTGGGAATTATTCTGGCTCGTTTGTTAACTCCTGAAGATTTTGGTTTAGTGGGAATGGTCGCTGTTTTCTTTGCCATTGCCCAGGTTTTTATTGATAGTGGGTTTGGACATGCATACATACAGAAAGAAGAGGTATCTGATAAAGACGCAAACACTGTTTTCTATACAAATTTTTCAATTAGTCTTCTGTTATACGGATTGTTGTGGCTATTTGCACCAGCAATAGCCAGGTTTTATGATCAACCACAGCTAACAGAACTTACCCGTGTTATGGGAGTGGTTGTTATTATTAATTCATTTAGTATTATACAAATAGCACAATTAACACGTGATGTAAATTTTAAGCGTAAAACCAAGATATTATTAATAGCAGTTATTGTTTCAGGTGTATTGGGTGTTTCTGCAGCATACTACGGATTAGGAGTTTGGAGTCTCGTAATACAGCAATTGACCAATCGTTTTTTCATGGTTGTTGGCTTTTGGATTACTTCAAAATGGAAACCATCCCTGAATTTTTCTTTTGCATCCTTCAGGCAAATGTTCTCTTTTGGAGGATGGCTGTTATTATCCGGGATCATAACAAAAATTTTTGAAAATATTTATATCCTTACAATCGGAAAATTTTTTCCTGCTGCACAGGTTGGGTTTTATACAAAATCTAAGGATATCAGAAGATTAACCTCCAAGGAAATAGGTCAGGCTATTGGATTTGTAGCTTTCCCTGTTTTATCAAAATTACAGGACAATAAAGAACACCTGCAACGGGGAATGAGAAAATTTTTAACACATTCAATGGTATTTATGATGCCTATTCTTATTACTGTAATAGTTGTTTCAGAACCCTTTGTAATTATCCTATTAAAAGAGAAATGGGCTCCTATGATACCTTATTTGCAATTACTCTGTTTTGCCGGACTTCTGTATCCTATTCATTCCGTTAACATACAGGCTCTTAAGGCTCAGGGGAAGAGTAATTTAACATTTAGATTGAATTTAATTAAGAATTCTTTGAGGATTATTAATATTATTATTTCATATCGCTGGGGCGTTCTTTATATTATTATTGGAGAAGTTATAATTTCTTTTTTATCAATATATATAAATACATATTATACCAATAAACTAATTAACTATGGACCATTAAAACAATTAAAAGACATTTGGAAAATAGTTTTGGGAGGGCTGTTGGCTGGAGCATTAGGATTTTTCATAAACCTTCAGTTAGAGAATTTGTGGGTTATGCTTTTTGTTGGTGGTTTTGTATCTTTCGGAGGATATGCAGCTTTTCAATATTTATTCAACAGAAAATTCTTTATGGAAGTAATAGATTTGAGAGAAACTTTTAAAAAGAGATGAGAACATTTTTATACAGAGTAAAAAAGAGAATAATTAAATTTTTTAAATTTTTTTTTAAAAGACATGAACCAGACTTTATAATTATTGGGGTTCAGAAATCAGGGACTTCTTCATTACATTATTACCTCAATCAACACCCGAATTTAGTAGGTTCAGAACCCAAAGAAGTTCACTACTTTGATAGATGGATAAATTATGGTTATTCTTTAAAATGGTATGAAAATCATTTTAAATCTTTTTCAAAAAGAGAACAATTATTCTTTGAGTCTTCGCCAAATTATATTTATTATGAGTCTGTTGCAAAGAAGATTCATGAGTTTTATCCCAATATAAAACTAATTTTAGTATTGCGTAATCCAATAGAAAGAGCCTATTCTGCCTGGAATATGTATAAACAGATGTTCGAAGAAGGAAAAGATTTTGAAAGTAAAAAGGGCAAATATCCAGGCACACCAAATCTTATTCATAAATATTTATTTAAAAACCGTAATTCCTTTCCAGGTTTAGCAGAAACTATTGAAATTGAAAGACAATTAATAGAAAAAGATCCAGAGTTGGATGAACCCTCAGTACTTAGGAGAGGAATTTATGTCGAACAAATAAAAAAGTATTATAAATATTTTGGCCAGGACCAGTTGTTGATATTAGGATTTAATGAATTAATTAATAATCTGGATAACACCTTGCAGAAAATTTATCAATTTTTAGGAGTAAAGAAATATCCGCATCTTGATATAGATACTAAACCAAGAAATAAAAGAAATTATGATACAAAATTGAATCAACAGGATTATAAAATGTTAGAAGATTTTTATAAGGCTTATAATCAGCAGCTTTTCAATTTGATAGGGAGGAAAATAGATTGGTGATAATGATAATGAATTTATAATTTTATGAGAGATGAATTAAAGAGAAAAATCAAACGTAATATTAATTTATTCAGAGTATTGGGAAAGAAAAAGATATTCTGCATTGGTTTAAATAAAACCGGAACTACTTCACTTAAAATGGAAATGCAGGAATTAGGCTTTGTAATTGGAGACCAGCGCAGGGCAGAGCTTTTTGTTGATGACTGGGCAAAACGAGATTTTAAACGTATAATCAGATATTGCCGCACAGCCCAGTTTTTTCAGGATGTGCCGTTTAGTTATCCTTTCACTTACATAGCTTTAGACCAGGCTTTCCCGGGAAGCAAGTTTATTCTTACCCTTAGAGATAATGCAGAGCAATGGTATAATTCTGTTATTAAATTTCATGGGAAACTTTGGGGAAATGGAAAAATACCTCCTTCTGCAGAAGACCTCAAAAATGCTACATACCTTTACAAGGGGCGTCCATATTATGTCAGAAAATTAGTGCATAATGTGCCAGATGATGACCTTTACAATAAAGATATTTTAATTGATCATTATAATACGCACAAGAAAAATGTAACGAAATATTTCAGACACAGACCGAATGATTTATTGGTTATTAATTTGAAAGAAGAAGGCAGTTATGCAAGGTTTTGCCAGTTTATGGGAATTGAACAAAAAAAAGATTCCTTTCCATGGGAAAATAAAACCTGATGCTTTACGAGATGTAAAACTTTATGGTGTTGAGTTCTTTATCAAATCTTCGTCTTGCTATCATTCTATTATTTGAGTATTTTTGTTAACTTCTAAAATTTTAATTCGTTAAATATTAGGTGTTTATACTTAAAATATAAAAACAAATTATCCTCTTAAATAAACATTATGCTAAAGAAAAATATAGTTTATTTTTGTATATATTTCAGGATCAGTTTTAATAATAACTTTAAAGAATAACCTATGGAACCCTCTAAAATTGGACATTTTTTTGAAGAATTTGTTGAAGGAGAGACGATTCACCACGCAGCTTCAAAGACCATCTTTGAGAGTGATAATAATTTTTTTTCCTTGCTAACGATGAATCACCATCCTGTTCATACCAACCTGGATTATGCTGAAAAAAACCAACATGGTCAATTGCTCGTTGTAGGCACTTTAGTATTCTCACTTATAGTTGGCATGACTGTTCCTGATATAAGTGGAAAAGCAATAGCAAATCTGGGGTACGAAAATATTGAGCACCTTGGACCCGTTTTTGTTGGTGATACCTTGTATGCAAAAACCAAGGTTATTTCCAAAAGAGAATCTAAATCAAAAAAAGACAGAGGGATTGTATATGTTGAAACAACAGGCTATAATCAAGATGAAAAAGAAGTAATCAGATTTAAAAGAAATGTATTAATTAAAAAAAGAGAATCATGAAAATTTCTTCTCAATATTTAATGCGCAGTTTAATGTTTGTTCCCGGGCATAATGAGAAATTAATGGAAAGTGCTTCGCGAAGCAATGCTGATGTACTTCTTTTAGATTTGGAAGATTCGGTTCAGCCAGATAATAATAAGGCAGTAGCCCGAGAAAGAATTGTAAAATATGTTTCTGAAGGTAAATTTTCTAATCACCTGGTATTCCCGAGAATAAATGATCGCGAAAGCGGACAACTTCTAAAAGATATTAGAGAATTGACAATTCCGGGTGTTACTGGTTTTATGTATCCGAAATCTTACACAGGACAAGATGTTTATTTTATCGATAAGCTGCTTGATACACTTGAATATGAAAAGGGCATGCCGGTAGGTACATTTAAACTTATTCCTTTAATTGAAACATCAGCTGCTGTTTTAAATGCCCAGGAAATATGTAAAGCCTCGCAAAGGGTTGTAGGGATAGCATTTGGTTGTGAAGATTTTATAACCGACCTGGAAGGGATTCATGATGCTGAAGGACAAAGTATATTTACACCACGGGCCATGATTGCAATGGCAGCCAGGGCAAATAACGTGATTCCAATAGATACGGTGCATATTAAAGTACATGATATGGAAGATTTGGAGAAAAATCTTATCCTGGCTAAAAATCTCGGATACGAAGGGATGTTGGTACTAAATCCTAAAGAATTGCCAATGGTACATAAATATTTTTCACCTACTGAAAAAGAAGTAAATGAGGCGAAAGAGATGCTTGAACTAGCTGAAAAAGCAAAAAAAGAGGGCAAAGGAGTTGCTGTGATGAATAATAAGTTTATTGGTCCGCCAATGGTTATGACAGCAAAAAAAACATTAAATAAAGATCAACTAATAAAACAGAAGAATAAATGAAGACTAAAAAGGTATTAATAGCGGGTGGCTATGGTGCCGCAATGGTTATTGGTTATTCTATCCTGGATGCCAATTTGAGAGGGTATAAAGAGTACGAGTTTTGTGGTTACCTCAACGATAAAATAGAGGAAAAAGAAATTGATGGGTATCCAGTTATGGGAGGTTTATCCGATATTCCCAAACTAAAAGAAGAAGGTTATTGCTTTATCTCAGCTATCCACAAAATTGGTGGACAGGAGGAAAGAACCCGGTTGTTTGAGCCATATTCCCTATCTGATGATGATTTTGCAACCTTTATTCACCCCCTGGCATATGTTGCACAAAATGTTAAAATTGGTGCCGGAAGTGTCGTTTTAGCAAATGCCAGCGTATCTGCCGGTACTTCTATTGGTAAAATGAACCTGGTTATGAATAATGTAAGTATTGGTCACAACAATACAATCGGAGATAATTGTTTTTTTACCGCAAACTCATGTTTGGGTTCCTACATAAAAATGGGGAAAGGCGTTTGGGTAGGTCTTAATGCAACCATACTAGGAAAGCTTGAAATTGATGATTTTTCTGCAATCGGAGCGGGGGCAGCTATAACAAAGAGTGTTAATAAAAATGAACTTTGGATAGGAAACCCGGGCAGATTTCATAAAATGGTATACGAAAACATTAATATGTAATGGAACATATAAAAACTACCCCCTTAATCCACTACCCCCATATTTCTAATCTGCTTAATATTAATTTGTTTGTTAAACATGATGATTTGTATCCGGTTTCAGGAGGCGGAAGCAAAGCACGGAAACTGAATTATATCCTAAATGATCACGTAAAGAAAAATTATAATGCAATTGTCAGTGCAGGAGGAAATCAGTCCAATCACCTGAGAACAACTGCATTATTTGCTGCGAATTTGGGCTGGAAAGCTGTTTTTATTGTCCATGATACCCAACCTGAAAGATTTGAAGGGAACCTCAAGATCATGAATCTTTCAGGTGCAGAATTGTTTTTTGTGGATAAAGAAGAAGTGAAAGAGGCTATGGACCAGGCAATGGAAAACCTCAAGTCAGAAGGACATAATCCATTGTATATATGGGGCGGAGGACATTGCCTGGAGGGATCATATGCGTATTATCAGGCAGTTGAAGAATTAAAGCAGCAAACAGGTGAGATGAGTCCTGATTATGTTTTTGTAGCCAGTGGAACTGGTTCAACACAGGCTGGAATAGAAATAGCAATTCGACAAATGTATCCCAAATGCCAGGTAATAGGGATTTCGGTAGCTCGTCAGAAAAAAAGAGGGAAAGAAGTTGTTTTAAAAAGTATGCAAGAGCTTAATGATTATTTGAATCATCCTGTTTCAATACCAAACGATATACATTTTGACGATAATTGGTATGGCAGGTGCTATGAAGATACTTATCCCGGGTTAATTGAAACTATTCATTGGGCTGCAAAAACAGAGGGTTTGCTTTTAGATCCAACTTATACAGGCAAAGCTTTTCATGCTTTAAAAATGTACGTGCAGGAAAAGAGAATACCTAAAAATTCAAATGTTGTATTCTGGCATACCGGTGGTCTTTTAAATTTAATTTCTTCAAAAGATATTTAGAACTATGAATATTCTTCTTACCTCTGTAGGTCGACGCTCCTACTTAGTAAAATACTTCAGAGAAGCTTTAAAAGGGAATGGTTTAATTCATGCGGCTAACAGCATAGAAACTTATGCAATGCAACTGGCCGATAAATCGGTTGTAACTCCTTTAATTTATGATGAAAATTATATTGATTTTATATTAGACTATTCTCTTGAAAATAATATCAGAGCGATCATCTCATTGTTTGATATTGATTTGCCAATTTTAGCCAAGAATAAAAAAAGATTTGAAGCAAGTGGTATTCAGGTTATTGTTTCAGATTATGAAATAACAAAAATATGTAACGATAAATGGTTTACATATCAATTTTTTGTAGATAATGGGTTTAATACTTCTTCTACATTTTTATCAGTTAAAGAGGCAGTAAAAGCTATAGATAATAAAGAAATACAGTATCCCTTAATAATTAAACCCCGATGGGGAATGGGTTCTATTGGCATTTATGAGGCTGACAATCAAGATGAGCTCGAGATATTTTATAAAAAAACACAAAAGAAAATTACTGAAAGCTATTTAAAATATGAGTCGCAAAATGCTATCGATAAATGTATTATAATTCAGGAAAAGCTGAGAGGGGAGGAATATGGGTTAGATATTTTTAACGATTTTAAAGGGAATTTGCTATCATGTGTACCGAAAAGAAAAATAGCAATGCGTGCGGGTGAAACAGATGGAGCTGAGATTATTGATAGTCCCACTCTGAAGGAACTGGGAGAAAAAATATCGGATAAAACAAACCATATAGGAAACCTGGATTTAGATTGTTTTTTTAAGGATAATAAGTTCTATTTTTTGGAAATGAATTGCCGTTTTGGTGGACAATATCCTTTTTCTCATCTGGCTGGTGTTAATTTTCCTCTGGCAATTATACAAATGCTTTCAGGCCAGGCTCCTGATCCGAAAATATTAAAAGCAAAACCAGGAATAATTGGAATAAAAGATATCGTGCCGGTAAAATTGTAATTATGGGTCAAAACAAACCTTTAGTCAGCATAAAAACAATTACTTATAATCATGCTCCCTATATTAAAGAATGTATTGAAGGAATTTTGATGCAAAAGACAGATTTCCCTTTTGAATACATTATTAGTGATGATTGTAGTACTGATGGAACGCGTGAAATAGTAGAAGAGTATTCCCGAAAATATCCTGATATTATTAAAAATATTTCTCCTAAAGAGAACATTGGAGCAAGAGAAAATGCAAACAGAATAAGAGCAGCTTGCCAGGGAAAATACCAGGCAAGTTGCGAAGGCGATGATTACTGGACAGACCCGTATAAGCTACAGAAACAGGTAAGTTTTCTCGAGGAAAATCCTGATTATTCACTCTGCGCAGGAGGCTACATGAGGCTGGAAGAGCAAAGTCAAAAAAAAATCCCTGTTATTTTATCTGTTAAGGATAATGATAAGAATACAGATTATAACGGTTATACTTTTACACTAAAAGAAATTCAAAAGGCCTGGTTAACAAAAACAATGACTGTTACTTTCAGGGCATCTGTGCTTAATGAATTTGATTTAAGTGTATACAAGTATGCCAGGGATATGCACCTGTTTTATCATCTGTTGAAAAATTATAAGGGATTTTATTTTAAGGAGATAATGGGTGTGTTTAGGGTTCATCAGGGAGGAGTAAATAGTATGAAGGAAGGAGAAATAAATAATAACAGAAGATATAACTATTATAAGGAACTTCATGAAATTAATAATGATGAATTCTCGCGTAAAAAGTATCTTATTAATGTAATTAGATTGCTTAATTACAATATCTATAAAAAATATGAAGGAAACACCTGGAAAAGAAAAATTAAGTTATTTGTTGAAGCTTTGTCTTTAATGCGTAAATTTTCTGAATTTAGATACATATTTACCGTTTTTATTCCCGATTCTTTTAAAGAAAAGATGTATCAGAAGCTTAATACAGAAAGTTAGGCTGGAAATAAATCTCTTTATATTAATGAAAATACTGAATGTCTCATATCTTATCCCTCTGGATGGCTTAACACGTGAAAATGATATTGTTTTAAGAATACAGGATTATTTAGTGGAAAAATATAATTACGAATTTCGAATTGCCAAATGTCTGCCTTTTGCGCCAAGATTCCTGGGTATATTCAATAAAAAATGGAAATATTATAATCAATATATCAAGCAGAGAAAAACAGAAATACAGGGATACAGCACAATTATTTATCCCTGGATATTACTGCCAACAGGAAACTTGTGGGCTTATTATTTTTTAATCCCTTTAAATTTAATTTTTTACCATTTATTTATTAAAAAGCGTCTTTTAGAAGAAGCGAAGAAAGCCGATTTAATTCTGGCTCAAAAAAATGAACCCGATGCCTTGGTTGCTTATTTGCTTGCGAAAAGAACAAAAAAGCCTTATATACTTAATTTACGTAGAGATTTTAATTCAAAAATTTTGCACTTACCCATATTAAAGACTGTTTATAGGAATGCGAATTGTGTGATAACGCCTAATCCGCAAAAGTATAGAAGATTAAAAGAGAAGATTAATATTAATTTAATTCCCCATCCTATTGAAAAGAGGTTTTTTAATGAACATAATAAGACCATAAAACCCCCGGTTATTTTAATAAGCGTTTGTCGGTTGCTCGACTGGAAGCATATAGATTGGGTGTTGAAAGCCCTTGGGAAACTGAAAGAATTGAATTATCATTTTATTTATAATATAATTGGAAATGGTCCTGAATTAGAATATTTAAAACAATTAACAGCTAGTGAGAAATTAAAAGACTATGTTTTTTTTCAAGGCTATAAAGATTACTCAGAAATAGATAGCTATTTGAAAAATGCGCATGTCTTTATTATGCCCAGTTATCCAGAAACTTTAGGCCGGGCCTTTTTAGAAGCCGCTGCTTCAGATTGCCTGGTTATGGGTCACAAGAACACAGGCGTAGATGGTTTATTAAAACACAAAGAATCGGCCATATTTGTTGATGAAACTTCGATAACAGAGGAACTAAAAAATGTGTTTCAGAATTTTAATGAAGCATATTTTCATTATTACCTGGGCAATGCGAGGAAAATTGTTGATAAACTCACTTGGGAAAATATCGGAAGAAAATACAATGAGCTATATTCTAATGCAATTGATGAATATGGCGATGAATAAACCTTTTGGGAAATAGTAAACTTCGAACATAAAATAAAATGAATAAACAACCTTTTGTTTCAGTAATTATTCCCTGCAGAAACGAAGAAGATTACATCCATATTCTTCTCAACAATATTCTCGAACAAGATTATCCGGAGAATAATTTTGAGGTACTTGTAATGGATGGACTTAGTGATGATAAGACGCCGGCTATTGTAGAAGAATATTCGAAAAAGTATCCTAAAATTCAATATTATGAGAATACCCAAAAAATAGTTCCTTTTGCCCTGAACAGAGGTATAAAACTGGCCAAAGGAGAGGTGATTGTCAGAATGGATGCCCACTCAGAATACCCTAATGATTATCTTTCAAAACTGGTTCACTATTTATATGATTTAAATGCTGATAATGTGGGTGGAAGATGCATTACACTTCCTGCCAAAGATACTCTTCCGGCAAGACTGATAGCAGAGGCAAGTTCAAATTCTTTTGGTATTGGAGATTCTCAGTTCAGGTTAAAAAATACTGAAATAAAGGAAGTGGATACCGTCCCCTTTGGATGCTATAAACGTGAAGTGTTCAACCGGATAGGAGTATTTGATGAGGAACTGGTTCGAAATCAGGATGATGAATTTAATGCACGGTTAATAAATAAGGGTGGTACGATTTATTTGATTCCGTTTGTTAAGATTAATTATTATGCCAGAAAAAGCATTCCTAAAATGATTAAAATGTTTTTTCAATATGGCTATTTTAAACCTTTGGTGAATAAAAAAGTGAGGAAGCCGGCAACACTTAGGCAATTTGTTCCGCTTCTGTTTACGTTATACTTGTTTTTCCTTATTGCTTCGGCATTTGTTGGTTTTAACTGGTTTTTAATATTCTTAATTCCCTTCTTACTATATCTTTTATTGTCTTTGATTGTTTCATTTAAAGTTTCTATGAGGAGAAAACAAATTGAATTCTTATTTTTGCTGCCTGGTGTTTTCTTCTTAATTCATATATCCTATGGCTGGGGCTATTTAAAGGGTATATTCAAATATTTAATTTTTAGAAGCAAGAGCAGCAAACAATTTTCAACAAACCGATAACTTATGATACCATTTTCACCACCTAAAATTGACCAGAGTATAATTGATGAAGTGATTGATACTTTGAATTCGGGATGGATTACTACAGGGCCGAAGACAAAAAAATTTGAGCGTGAGCTTGAAAAGTTTTGTGGAAATTCCAGAACTTTGTGTGTAAGTTCCGGTACGCATGGCCTGGAACTTATTCTACGTTGGTTTGGAGTAGGTGAGGGGGACGAAGTAATATTACCAGCCTATACTTATTCGGCAACTGCCAATTGTGTAATTCATACAGGAGCGACGCCTGTTATGGTTGATACGAATGAAGAGGATTTTAATCTTTCAGTTGAAGATATTGCCAGGAAAATAACCGAAAAGACCAAAGTAATTATGCCCGTTGATATCGGCGGGATGCCCTGTGCTTATAATGAGATAAATGAGTTAGTTAAATCCAGTGACGTTAGAAAGAAATTTCAATCCAGAAATGAGATACAGGAAAAGCTTGGAAGAATTCTTGTTTTGTCTGATTCTGCTCATTCTTTAGGAGCTGTATATCATGGTAAAAATGCCGGACAATTAGCAGATATTTCTGTTTTTTCTTTTCATGCAGTGAAGAATTTAACCACAGCCGAAGGAGGAGCCATTGCCTTAAATTTACCTTCAGCTTTTAACGCGGATGAAGTTTATAATTTTCTGAACGTCTTTTCTTTGCACGGACAAACAAAGGATGCACTGGCAAAAATGCAAAATAAGGGATGGAAGTATGATATTATTATGCCCGGATATAAAGCCAATATGACAGATATACAGGCATCTTTGGGACTTGTGGAAATCAACAGGTACCGGAAGGATACTCTGGAGAAAAGAAGGGATATATTTAATTACTATTTTGATCGTTTGAAAGATTTTGAATGGGCTGAAAATCCGGTTTATGAAACAGACAAGATATGTTCTTCCTATCATGTTTATATGCTGAGAATAAAAGGCACCACAGAAGATACCAGGGATAAGTTTATAAGCAAAATGTATGAAAAGGGTGTAAGCGTGAATGTTCATTTTATTCCGCTTCCTCTTTTATCTTATTATAAAAAAGAGGGTTACCAGATGGAAGATTACCCCAATGCTTATCAAAAATTCCAAAATGAATTATCATTACCGGTTTATTATGATTTAAGTGTTTCGGATAGAAAAACCGTGGTGGATAAATTAGTGGAAACTGCTAAAAAATTAGGCTTTTGATACGTATATTTGACATTCTTCTTTCTTTAATAGGCATTTTGGTACTTTCACCTGTTATGTTAATCATTGCACTTCTTATTGTATTGGATAGCAGGGGAGGTGTCTTTTTTCGTCAGAATCGGGTTGGCAAAGGGGGTAAAGATTTTAAATTGATGAAATTCAGGACCATGGTTAGTGATTCTGATAAAAAAGGTTTGCTAACAGTTGGTAAAAAAGACAACAGAATAACAAAGGCTGGTTACTTTCTTAGAAAATATAAGCTGGATGAATTACCCCAGCTATTTAATGTGTTGTTGGGAGAAATGAGTTTCGTGGGCCCCAGGCCGGAAGTGAGGAAATATGTTGAAAAGTATACACCAGAACAGGAAAAAATTCTGGATATTAAGCCAGGCATAACAGATGTGGCATCTATTGAATATTTTGATGAAAATGAATTGCTGTCCAGAGCAGACGATCCTGAAAGATATTATATTAATGAAATAATGCCACATAAGATACATCTAAACATGAAATATAGAGATAATAAAACATTAGGGAATTATTTCAAAATTGTTATAAAAACATTCTGGAAAATCTTTAATCATTAATAACAAAATGGATAAAAGTATTAAATTATCAAGGGAAAGAATACATTATTGGGCAGGTTTGCTTTTCTTCTTTCTTTTGCCTTTTAATTTGCATTTCTTCCCGGTAATTATTGGCATATTTGTAATATCCTGGATTATCCAGGAAAATTTTATTGATAAGTTCTTGTCTTTTTTTCAAAATAAAAGAGCCGTTTGGTTTGTTATATTATACTTTTTGTTCGCACTAAGCCTGATTTACTCGGAAAATATTTCAAAATCCTTTACGGATCTTGAAAAAAAGCTTTCCTTGTTTTTTATGCCGTTGATTTTTGCTACTGCCAATAAATATTTGAAAAGGAATTTTAGGTTTCTTTTGTTAGCTTTTTTGCTTGGAACCAGTGTTAATGTTTTAATTTCTTCAGCCAATTTTTTAATAGAGATATTTTCCAGCACTGCTGCTTACCAGAAATTCTTAAGTTCTCCATTTTGGTATGGTTACAAGCATTTGTCAATATTTAATCATTCTTCTTATTTTGCCTTGTTTATAGCTTTTTCAATAGGAATCTTGATATATTTTTACAAAGCCAAACCTTTTAATTTTTCTGCCAATTTCTGGACTAAAGTATTAATTTACTTATGGGTTATTTTTCTTTCTTTGGTTTGTATAATTAACTCATCAAGAGCAGGTATTTTGGCTTTGTTTGTTTTTCTGATATTCAGTTTCTTTTTCTTATTGAAAAGGTTTTATATTAAAGTTGGGGCAGCAATAATAATGACAGGTTTTTTGATATACGGCCTGTCAACAGAAAGATTTGAAAACTATTCTGAAGTAGCCCGGGATTTACTCTCAGGGAAAAAATTAACACAACACGAATTACTTGAAAAAAATGCCGACAGACTTGTTCTGTGGAGAAACAGTATAGAAGTTATAAAGTCTAACTTTTGGATTGGTACTGGTAATGGGGATATAAAAATTGAATTAAAAAAAAGGTACAAGGAGCATAAAGTATATGAAGATCTGGATAAGGTTCTCAATCCTCATAATCAGTTCCTTTCTGTATTTGTAGGGATTGGAATTTTTGGCTTTGCATACTTTATTTTTCTTTTTGTTAAGCCTTTTATAAAAGCCTGGAAAGAAAGGGATTATCTATTGTTTTCTTTCTTAATACTGATAATAATACATTTCCTTGTGGAGTCGATGTTGAATCGCTTAAGTGGCATTTCTTTTTTCAGTTCTTTTTACAGCCTTTTATATATAATGCAAAGAAATGTTTATGAAACTGAATGAGAGATTGTTAGAAGTCTTGTAAGGAAATTCAATTTTTTTTAACAAAAGCCATTGTAAATGTAAGGATTATTTAATTTTCTTTAATTACACCACTTGCTTAGTTCATTGGCCGAAACAATAAATTAATAGCCCCAATTTTCCAGGTTGGGGCTATTTTTATTGTTTGTTTTATTTTCAATATTGAAAAATCCTTTTATTTGATTTTAGAAGTTAACGGATATTTCAGATTGCGGTAACTATCCATCCGGGCTTTAATTTTGCCCACTTTTATAGGACTTTCAATCCATACAGGTATACGGTTCTTATCGTCAGTGACCCATACTTCCAAATCTTCTCCTCCTTCAAAAACATCGCCTTTAACCAGAAGACCTGAGAATTTAATGGTGTTAAATTTACCAACTCCCCTTACTCGTTTTTTCTCTTTGCCTTTATATCGAATGTAGACATCTTCTACTTTGTTGTCAAGCAGTAGGTTTAAGGGTATTTTTTCGTCAATTTCATATTTCGTAAAGTCAATATTCCTGGCATGATAAATAATTGACATAATATCGTAAGTACATTCCGGCAATCTGAGCGTATCATGAGTAAGCGGTTTTCGTGTTTTTTCCGAAGTTGAATAAGCCACTGTATCTTTCCAGTTAAAATCATAGGTTATATCAATATGATAACCACCTTCATTAACGTCTCTTATATAGTATAGGGGTTTCAGTGTTTCTTTATCAATCCATGATTCGTAGGTATCTCTCACCTTATAAAACCAATCATAAAATCCGTATGATTTTCCTTTGCCAATAAGGTGGTAAGCGTCTCGTTCGTTTTTGTAAGAATCTCTCACTTCGAATGTTACCTCACCTACATCAGTCCAAACAAGGAACCAATTGTAAGTCATTATGTATTTTATTTTTTCACCGGCCTGAAAAGACATTCTTTCTGTTCGGCAACTGTTGTTATTCTGGGCGTTGGCCTGTGATATAAAAAAAGTAAAAAATATTGCGATGATAATTTTTTTCATAATTCTGTTCTTTTAACTAATGACACTATAATTTTTTTGTTTTTGTTTAATCTTATCAAGTTTTCTTTTCATAATTAAGTTTTTCTTATTTTCCAGGCTTGGATCATTTTCTAAAATTTTCAATGCCAGGCTTCTTGCATATTTTAATATTTCACCATCCTTACTAAGATTTGCTATTTTAAAATCAAAAGGTATGCCACTTTGTTGTGTTCCTTCTATATCTCCCGGTCCTCTAAGTTGCATATCGGTTTCTGCTATTTCAAAACCATTGTTGGTTTTTACCATTGTTTCAATTCTTTTTCTGGCTTCATGAGTTAACTTATGACTGGTCATTAACACACAATATGACTGTTCTCCGCCTCTTCCAACTCTTCCTCTGAGCTGATGAAGCTGCGATAATCCAAATCTTTCAGCATTTTCAATCACCATAACAGTTGCGTTAGGAACGTCCACACCCACTTCAATAACAGTTGTTGAGACCATTATATCTGTTTTACCATGGGCAAAAAATTTCATCGATTTTTCTTTTTCTTCAGGTTTCATTCTTCCGTGTACTACACTTACTGCATATTTGGGAGGTGGAAAGGCCCTTGAAATGCTTTCATATCCATCTTCCAGGTCTTTCAGATCGAGTTTTTCCGATTCTTTAATAAGAGGATAAACCACATAGATCTGGAATCCTTTCTCAATTACCTTTTTCATAAAGGCAAAAAGTTTTAGTCTTTTAGAGTCGTAGTAATGAATTGTTTTGATTGGTTTTCTTCCCGGTGGCAGTTCATCAATTACAGAAACTTCCAGGTCTCCGTAAACTGTCATTGATAGAGTGCGTGGAATTGGTGTAGCTGTCATAACCAATACATGTGGAGGCTGAACATTTTTTTTCCATAGTTTTGCCCTTTGTACTACCCCAAAACGATGCTGTTCGTCTATTATTACCAGTCCCAGGTTTCTAAATTGTACTGTATCTTCTATCAGGGCATGTGTCCCAATAAGGATTTTAAGACTGCCATCCAACAATTTTTCATGAATTTTTTTCCTTTCAGCAGCGGTTGTTGAGCCGGTTAAGAGGTAAATCGAAACGGGCAGGTCTTTCAGAAACTCAGTTATACTGTGATAATGCTGCGTGGCCAGTATTTCTGTGGGAGCCATGATACAGGTCTGGTAATTATTATCAAGGGCGATAAGAATGCTCATCAAAGCGACCAGCGTCTTTCCGCTTCCCACATCGCCCTGTAAAAGCCTGTTCATCTGGATGCCGGATCCGAGATCTTTTCGAATTTCTTTTAAAACTCGTTTCTGTGCATTTGTTAATTCAAAGGGGAGATGATACTTATAAAACTTATTAAACAATTCACCCACATGATCAAAAACAAACCCCTTGAACTTTTTTAGTCTCTGATTTCTTTGCTGAAGAATATTTAACTGGATATAAAAAAGTTCTTCAAATTTAAGTCTGTAGCTTGCTTTTTTCAACAAAGCCTGGTTTTCAGGAAAATGAATATTTAACAGGGATTTCTGAAGAGATAATAATCCAACTTCTTCCGTAAAGAACGAAGAGAGGGTTTCTTCTATATTGTTTTTAACTTCTTTTAATAGATTGTTTTGTAGTTTGCTGATGAATTTGCTGTTAACATATCTTTTTTTCAATTTTTCTGTAGTATTGTACATTGCCTGGAAGCCTGTCTGGATTCTATTATTAAACTTTTCTACAGTTTCAACTTCGGGGTGGATAATATTCACTTTGGAATTAAATTCTGAGGGTTTCCCAAAAACAATGTATTCTTTATCTGTGGTCAGTGATTCCCTTATCCATTTCAGTCCTTTAAACCACACCAGCTCAATAATACCTGTCTGATCTGTAAAATGAGCAATTAACCTTTGTTTGTTTCCTCTGCCTGCTGTGTCGAATTTAATAATTTTTCCTTTAAGCTGAACATGGCTCAGGCTGTCATTTATTTCGCGGATCTTATAAAACCTTGAACGGTCAATATATTTGTATGGAAAGTAATATAACAAATCTTCGTAGGTATATATACTAAGCTCTTTGTTAAGTAATTCGGCCTTTTTTGGACCAACACCCGGTAAAAATTTTATGTCTTTTTCAAGTAAATTACCCATCAAAATTGTTCTTATTATAAAACCCGTATAAAAATAATATTCAATTATGAGAATAAAACAATCCTGGAATTATTTTTTAAAATTGTAATTTTATTCAATAACCTTCAACATATTAATAAGTGAGATACCACATGATTAAAAATAATTGGAAAGGTAATTATGTTTTTTTCGGAGAAACTGGGAGAATAAGAGGTAATAGACTGATTAAATGGCAAGTATGGGCAATCTGAACTGGTTTTTTAAATATCTGATTTATAAAATCACAAGTCGACATAGAAGATGTTTTGGTTTGCATTCTCCTTTCCTGTATAATTTTTGTGACAAAGTCCTTAAGGATAAAAATAAATATGCTGAGAAATATGCTGAGATAATAAAGATTGTAAAAAAATTAGAAAGAAGCAGTCAGTATTTACCTTACTCTGACTATGGGAGTGGTTCAAAAATGAATAGACGCAGCTTACAATCTGTAAAGTCAACGATAAGAACTTCCGGTATTCCACAAAAATATGGTAAAGTTTTATACAATCTGGTTGAGTATAAACAGTCTTCACACATTTTGGAATTAGGAACCTCGTTGGGAATAAGCACGCTTTACCTGGCTATGCATGAACATAATCCTGATGTTTTGACAATTGAAGGTTCGGAAGAACGAGCCCAATATGCCTGGAATAGTTTTTACAATAAAGGCCTTAAAAATGTAGAAGTATATATTGGAAATTTTACCAACAATCTGGATGATATTTTAAAGTCCAGGGAAAATTTTGACCTGGTGTTTATAGATGGGGATCATTCTGAAAATGCCCTTCTTAGAAATTTTTATAAATTACAATCGCACATTCATGAAAAATCTGTTATTGTGCTGGATGATATACATTGGTCTGGCTCAATGGAACGTGCCTGGAAAAAGATATGTAATGATGAAAATATAACTTCAACAATTGATTTGTTCCGGCTGGGGATTGTTTTTTTTGATAAGAGGTTATCCAGACAAAATATAATTATTAATTATTGAATGCTGGTTGCTCATTATATTTTTTCTTAAATTCGTGCATCCTAAAATTATAAGCAATGACTGAATTAATTTCACTAAACGCGCTTTCAAAGTTTTATTTTGTTGGTGCTGAGACCATTAAGGCTGTAAGATCAGTTGATCTTTCCATAAATGAAAATGAATATCTTGCTATTATGGGACCTTCCGGTTCAGGGAAGTCAACTTTAATGAATATTTTAGGATGTCTGGATACACCCACATCCGGACAGTATATTCTAAACAAGAGGGATGTTAGTAAATTAAATGATAACCAACTGGCGGATATTAGAAACAGGGAAATTGGTTTTGTTTTCCAGACATTTAATTTGTTACCCCGGTATACTGCTTTGGATAATGTTGTACTGCCACTTGTTTATGCAGGTTTAACGAAAAAAGAGCGATATGAAAGAGGAGAGGAGGTTTTGGTAAATGTTGGGCTGGAAGATCGTATGACACATAAGCCAAATGAACTTTCAGGCGGACAGCGACAGAGAGTTGCTTTAGCCAGGGCTATGGTTAATAAGCCGTCTATTATTCTGGCTGATGAGCCAACCGGTAACCTTGACTCTAAAACTTCTGCCGATATACTCAGTTTGTTCGACCAGATACAACAGAATGGCAACACTATTATTCTTGTAACACATGAAGAAGATATAGCTATGCATGCTCATAGAATTATTCGTGTTAAAGACGGAATGATAGAGGATGATGTGTTGAATAAATAAAGGTGCTTCTTTGAACAAATTTTTTTTCGTCTTGTTAGACGTGAAAAAATGAATATATACACAAAAACTGGCGATAAAGGGACCACTTCTTTAATTAGTGGCAAAAGAGTTCCTAAGTTTCATGACAGAATAGAAGCCTACGGCACTGTAGATGAGTTAATATCTTATATAGGGTATCTCCGTGACCAGCTCCGGGAAAAAAAAATAAGAGAAGAATTGTTATTTATACAGGACCGCTTAATGACTTCTGCATCTATTCTCGCGTTTGATGGGAAAGAGGATGAAATTAAGCTACCTGAACTTTTTGAAGACGATGTGCTAAGGTTAGAAAAATCTATTGATGAAATGGATAAACAATTGCCTGAACTTACCTCATTTATTTTGCCAGGAGGACATCCGGTTGTATCTTTTACACATATTTCAAGAAATGTTTGCAGAAAGGCAGAAAGATATGCTTTAAAACTTTACAAGGAGTACAAATTTTCTGAATTGTTGTTAAAATTTTTAAATCGTTTATCTGATTATTTGTTCGTGTTAGCCAGAAAATTGGGAAAAGATTATAATGCAGAGGAAATTTTGTGGATACCAAAAGCATAATAAAATTTTTGTTTTTGCGTAATAATTTTATATTTGCAAAATTTTAACAGCAACTTTAAAAAATCAGATAATTATGTATTGGACACTAGAATTGGCTTCGAAATTGGAAGATGCGCCATGGCCGGCAACAAAGGAGGAATTGATTGATTTTGCTATTCGATCCGGTGCTCCAATGGAAGTGATTGAGAATCTTCAGGAAATTGAAGATGAAGGAGAAGTATATGAAAGCATTGAAGATATATGGCCTGACTATCCAAGCAAGGATGACTTCTTCTTTAATGAAGATGAGTATTAATTTATTAAATTTCTAAGGTTTGTATCACTGACCTTCAATTTTCCAGATAAAAATATCATCTTTTGATACCGGACGGTTATTCGTTTGCCAGTTAAACCCTTTTAATTTTACTTCTTTAGCGCTACCTAATGGGTATAAAGTACCATTCGGATCTGTTAACATATTGATTCTGGCAACCTGGTTGTTTTTTAGTGTTATAACCAGGTTGCTGGAAATGGCTTTATTTATTCCGACAATTGTATTGCCATCTTTTGTATAGTAAATTGTTTCACCATTCCCATCCACTTCAACTCTGTGCAATTTGTTTTCGCGAAGGTACCCTATCATCTTTCTTCCTTTAATCTGGTTAAACCTTGTACTGTCTTCCTGTGTAATAATAAAAGCAGATTGTTTTAGATTTACTTTATCCAGGTTATTGTTTTTAGTGTAAATATGAATTGTGTCAGCTGAACTTTGAGTGCTATCCGACCATAAAACAGGGTTATCAAACATTCTTATTACAGAATCCTTGAGCGTATATGCAAGGGAATCACACATCCCCTGTAAATCATTTTTAAATATTTTTACCTTATAATAAGCTCTGAAAATTCTGTATTCTCCAGTGCTATCATATTGAGATTTTAAAGTATCTGCATGTAAAAACAACGAATCATTTTCTTCATCAATATTGATCATAACAGCACTATCAGTAAGATAGGCGTTTTGGGGATTTTCTGAATATTCTGAATAATTACCTTTTAAAATAATATTTTTCGATGTATCCTCAATAACTGCATTTTGCTTAATTTGGCCATAACCTTTAGGGTCATCAAAATATAAAGTATCACCTTTAATTATTCTGTTGTCTTTTTTATACAATGCTTTTTTTCTGAAAAGAAATTGTTCTGTTTTGGTTTTGTACCAGCCATTTTCACAATAAAGGTAATTCTCATCGCTGTATATTTCTGTAGGACCAAAGAAATAGGCTGTTTCAGTTTTGGTATTGTATTTTAAAGTATCAGCATGGACAATGTAATTTGTATCTAAAATTTCAACATTGTCTTTAAAATAGGCAAGATCTTCATCACTATAGTAATGACCAAGCCTGCTGGAAATGGTTTTATCCTCATTTATAATCCGCCCGCCGTTAAAATAATATGCATAGTTGTTTTGAGAATCAAAATTTAGAGAATCGGTATATAACTGGGCCCGCTTATCATCCAGCTTTACGTTTCTCCTTATCTTCCCGAAGTTTTTATCTCCGTTGTAGGAAAGAAAATCTCCAAATAATTCCAGTGAATCTCCTTTTTCTATATGGACATCACCAAAAGCATCAATTTTATTTTTATCCAGATAGGAATAAGCACTATCACAATGCATAATAAATTTATTATGCCTAAAGGACACGTCACCAATAAATTTTCGTATGTTAGGATTTTCTTTCTGGTTGTACTTTAGAGAGTTGGAATGAATTATTTCAATTTTTCTTTTTTTTTTCTGCGCAAGAACATCAGGTTGAAAACCTGTTAAGCAATAAACTATTATGCCCAGGAAAAGGAATATGTTTTTTATTTTCATGGTTTTCAACCTGTTGTTTTGTAAGATAATTATTAATTTGTCTTTATGTTACAATTATCAAATCTTTCTTCAATATGTATGTAAGTATCCTTCTTCTTTCTTGAAATCCAGTTATTATAATATTCTTCCCGTTTTTTTGTAAGCGCCATTTTCTTAATCATATTGTAATCCTGCTTCAAATTGGCTCTGTGTGGTTCTATTTTTGATCTGATCTTAATTATTTTAAATATTGATTTTCCATTTTCGTCCTGTGATTGATACGGGTCAGATATTTCACCAACCTCCATATTTTTAATTGCTTCATAATCAGCAGGGGGAAGCTGATCCAGTTCAAATTCACTGCTTGATGTTCGTGGATTGATCAGCAATCCACCGTTTCTTTTATATTTTTGATCATCTGAGTGTTCTATTGCAGCTTTCCTAAAGGTGGTTTCACTTTTTCTGATAGCATCGGCAATACTATCAAGTCTATTAATTGTAGTCTGCTTTTGTTCAGGACTAACCTTTGGTTTTATTAAAATATGACGGACATTTACCTGTTCGTCCTCTCTTTCAATTAATTTTATTATATGATAACCATAAGCAGATTCAACAATTCCTGAAACTTCACCTTCCTGGAGGCTAAACGCAGCTTCTGCAAATTCAGGATCCAGCTCATCTTCTGTTCGAAAACCCAGTTCTCCGCCTTTCGAGGCTGTACCTTCATCCTCGGAATATAATACAGCAAGTGTAGAGAATCTTTGACCCTCGAGTATTCGTTTTCTTAAATCAAGTAGTTTCTTTCTGGCTTGACTCTCAGCCCTTTTATTCTCAGGTGGATATTTAACGATTTGATTTAATTCTATTCTTTTGTTAACCATTGGGATACTATCTTCAGGGAGATTGTTGTAAAACTTCTCTACCTCTTTTGGAGTAACAGATGACTTTTGCACCAATTGATTTCTCATTTTTTGTGTTCGAATCTGTTCGTAGATTAAGCCCCTGAAATCTTCTTTAATTTCTGTGATGGTTTTATTATAATATTTTTCCAGTTCTTCTTTTGATCCAATTTGACGAATAAAATATTGAATCCTTCTGTCCAAAGCACTCTCAACCTGGTTTGGGCTAACTTCAAGACTGTCTTTTTCTGCTTGTATTAACAATATTTTTTGAGATATCAGTTCGTTCAGGACCTGACATTTTAAATTACTTTGTGTATTACCCTGGGCTTTAAACTGTAATACCTGGTTTTCCACATCGGATTGCATAATTATTTTATCTCCGACAACTGCAGCAACCTGGTCAACTAGTTTTTTGTTTTGTGGGTGAGAAATAGAAAAGGATAATGTTAGAATTGTAACTATTAAGAGACTTTTTTTCACAATTTGCATAATATTCTTTTTTAGTAGATTTTAAATTCTTTATGATTTAAGGCTTCGTTGTATATATCTTTTTCTAGTTTTTCTAAGAGCTGGTGTTTTCTTTTATTGAGTATTAGGCTGTTTATCTTATCTTCCACAAAATTAAAAGGCGCTTCTGTACCTTTTAATCTATAATCGTTTATTTTTAGAAGATGAAGATTCAGACTATCTTCAGACTCAATATGTTTATTGTATTTAAGAAATGACTTGGGATTCTTTATTTTTTTTGGGATGATGTTGTTTATTCTGTTCAAAGGCACCCAATCCCCATTGAAATTATCAAAAATCTCAGCATACTGATAACAATAATCTTCAAGTCTTGAAAAGTGTTCTTCATCATCAGATTTATACCATTTTTTAACATTATCAATATTGGGAGAATTTATGGGCAATTTGATATAAGTAGCTTTAACTAATACCTGATCAAGAATAAAATTAGATTTGTTTTCTTCGTAATAATTCCTCATCTCCGACTCATCAACAACTGTATCTAATTTTTGATCTATTAATTGTTGTTGATATCTGTAAATTAAAAGAGAAGATCTGTAGTCTTCTATTTCTTTCTCTACATTCTTCATTCCTTCAGGAAGGTTCAGCTCAGCTTTTTTTAATAACAATTGTTTCTTTATCCAGTTATTGATATAATTTTTGGCTATTAGCAGGCTGTCTTCTTCTGTTTTGTTGTTTGGAATTATTTCTCTTATATCCGACAAATACAAATAATTATCGTGAATCTTAGCTATTGGTTGTTTGTTTGTATCATTATTTTGATTGCAGCTAAGTATGAGAACAGATATAAACAACAATAAAAATATTGAGATATGTTTCATATTTATTCTTTAATTTCGTTTAAAACCGAATGATTAATTTGGATATTATACTTATTTCTTAATTTCTTAATCCATTGTTCTTCAAGATAGTCCTGGTAATCAGACACAATCTGGCCCCTGGCTTCTTTTAGTTTTTTGGGTTCCGGTTCGATTTTTTCACCTGTGATATGATAGAACTGCTTATCTTCAGGTATATTTCTTTTCAATTTCCAGATTTCTTTATCTATCAGCGGATTTTCTCCTTTTTGGAAAATATCCTTATTAATTGTTAGTTTTTCCTGGTTTTTCTCATTGATTTCATTTAATAATTCCTGATCTGTATATGACTTCCTGAAAAGTCCACCTTTTTTAAGTTTTTTAACTTTTTCAAGAGTCTCCTTATCCTGGCAAACGTATATTTTACCCTGAAATCTTTCATCCCACATGTAATTGCTCTTATGTTCTTTATGGTATTTCTTTAAACCAACCGTATCTTTTGTTGCCTTGCTCCATACTTTTTTGTCCATTATTTCGAAAAGCAATATTCCATCATGATATTCCTGCACTATGTACCTGTATTTTGGATATTTTTTAGGCAATCTCTCATATTCAAAATCCAGTATCTTTTCTTTTTCAAAAGAGTCATATACTTTATCCAATAATAGCTGGCCGCTAAATTGTTTTCTTAACGATTTCTGGTTAGTAAAATATTCCAAAAATTCCTGTTGGCCGTAAGTTTTCTGATTTATTTTAAAAAGAGGGTCATTTGCCTTAAAATTATTTTTAAGAGAATCCCATTTAATTTTATGAGTTTTCATGTTTATGTAAAAAGAAAACTTGTTGAGATTTTCCGGGAAGAATTTGTAATCATATTCTTTTTTAAGATCCCATACAAGAGAATCTTTTGCTATTTCATACCTGGGATTATTCGAAATTTTCTTTCTGAGTTCTTTCTCTTCTTGTTTAAAGGGACCTTGTTGGTCTTTATCAATAAGTTTTATAATGTGCCAACCTACCCTGGTTTTAAAAGGTTTTGAGATCTGGCCTTTTTCCCTGAGCTGGAAAGCCACTTTTTCAAACTTAGGGACCATTCTTCCAACTCCAAACCAAGGTAGTTCTCCGCCTTTTTTTGAGGAAGATCTATCTTCTGAGTATTTTTTGGCCATCTCGTTAAAATCAGTACCCTGTTTAATTTTATGATAGATTTTGTTGATTTGTTCTTTTTTCTCATTTATTTTTTCATTACCCATCCTGTTGGGTGCTAAAAGCATTATATGGGCCACTTTTACTTTACCTTCCGATTTTCTTTGGTCATTTTTTTTAATTATGTGATAACCGTATTTTGTTTTCACAGGGTTGCTTATTTCTCCAACGTTCATTTCATATACGGCATTTTCAAAAGGATAAACCATTTGTAGTGCAGAGAAATAACCAATGTTGCCTTTGTTTCTTTTTACGGACGGGTCATCAGAGGTAGAAAGAGCCACTGCATTAAAATCTTCCTTTTTAAGAACAATTCTTTCTTTGATATTTTTTGCCTTGTTGAATATTCTTAATGTATCTTCTGCTGATGCTTTAGGGGGTGTTTTTATTAGAATATGGCTGGCATTCACTTCATATTTTGATCTTCTGTATGCTTCTCTTACAAGAGAGTCAATTGTTTTGTTGTCTACAAGGTATGGTTTTGCCAGTTCTTTTCTATATTTTGATAGTTCTTTCCGCACAGAGGCCAAAGTATCCATTTCCATTTTTTCAGCTTCCAGAACTTTTAGTTTAAAATTAATAAATAATTCCAGATATTCATCAATAGTCGATTCTTCAGCCTTTTCCAGATTTTTGTTGTTTTTATTATAGATCCTTAGAAATTCTTCCTTGTTAATCTCCTGGTCATCAATTGTAAGAAGAACATTGTTGTTCTGAGCATTCAATTGGTTTATTCCCAAAAACAACATCAAGAAAATTAGGGTTTGTATTTTCTTCATAATCGAATATTTAATAGGTTTTTATCTACTGTAATTTGGGGCTTCACGAGTAATTGCCACATCATGCGGATGACTTTCAATCATTCCGGAGTTTGTAATTTTAACAAATTTGGCTTCCTTTAATCGTTTGATGCTGTTGGCTCCGCAGTATCCCATCCCGGCTTTCAATCCACCAATTAATTGATAAATTACTTCGGAAAGATTTCCCTTGAAAGGTACTCTTCCGCTAATTCCTTCAGGTACAAGTTTTCTCACGTCTTCTTCCAGGTCCTGGAAGTACCTGTCTTTTGATCCTTGCTGCATCGCTTCAACAGAGCCCATTCCCCGATAAGCTTTAAACTTTCTGCCATTGTAAATAATTGTTTCTCCTGGTGATTCTTCAACTCCAGCAAAAAGAGAACCTGCCATTATTGAATCGGCACCTGCCGCTATAGCCTTAACCAAATCTCCGGAATACCTTAAGCCGCCGTCAGCAATAATTGGAATACCATTATCTTTACATACTTTGGTGATTTCGTATATTGCTGATAACTGGGGCAGTCCTACTCCTGCCACTACTCTTGTAGTACATATAGAACCTGGTCCGATTCCAACTTTTACTGCATCTGCTCCTGCATTAATAAGGTCTTTTGCAGCTTCGGGTGTTCCAATATTACCTACAATTATGTCTATATCTGAAAATCTTTTTTTCACTGCTTCGAGTGTTTTAAAAACTCCCTTTGAGTGTGCATGTGCCGTATCTATAACCAGGGCGTCAGCATTTTCTTTTGCAAGAGCCTCTGCACGTTTTAACGTATCGGGAGCGATGCCAATTGCTGCAGCAACTCTGAGCCTGCCTTTTGGGTCTTTACATGCAAACGGGTTATCTTTTACTTTTGTGATATCTTTATAAGTAAGTAATCCTACTAATTTATTATGGTCATCCACTACCGGGAGTTTTTCAATTTTATGCCGTTGAAGAATGTCCGTGGCTTCTTCAAGGTCTGTTGACTGCTGTGTTGTAATAATATTGTCACATGTCATTACATCTTTTACTGGCCTGGAAAAGATTTTTTCAAAGCGCAGGTCGCGGTTGGTTACAATACCAATTAATAAACCCTTATTATCAACCACAGGAATACCACCAATTTTGTATTCTTTCATTATATTCAGCGCATCACCAATTGTACTCTCTTCAGAAATAGTTATAGGGTCATAAATCATCCCATTTTCTGCACGTTTTACTGTTTTTACCTGTTTGGCCTGCTTTTCAATACTCATATTTTTATGAATCACACCAATGCCGCCCTCTCTTGCAATAGCTATAGCAAGTGTAGACTCTGTAACTGTGTCCATTGCTGCAGATACAATGGGTATATTTAAGTTAATGTTTCTTGAAAATTTTGTCTCAAGATTAACTTCGTTGGGGAGTACTTCAGAATACTGAGGGATTAATAAAACATCATCAAATGTGTATCCCTCAATTTTTATTTTATCCTTATCAAATGACATTTGTGGAACGTTTTTGGGTTTATTTTAAATCGTGCCAAATTACAAAAAAATAGCTAAACTAACTGGATTTAATTCTTAAAAATGTTTAAAACATCCTTTTCTTTTTCTGTAAATTTACACTTTTAATAATTATTTTCTTTTTATTTTTCAGGTATATGAATTTATATAAGCAGTTATTGCTGAAATATTGGGGATTCTCAAAATTTCGACCTCTACAGGAAGAAATTATTGATTCTGTTTATTCTGGAAAAGATACACTGGCATTGATGCCTACCGGAGGCGGGAAATCAATAACATTTCAGATACCTGCGCTGGCGAAAGATGGCATTTGTTTGGTTATTACACCTTTAATAGCACTTATGAAAGACCAGGTTGAAGGTCTGAACAAAAGAGGAATAAAAGCAATGGCTATTTATTCGGGAATGAAAAAGAGAGAAATTGATCTTGCCCTGGATAACTGTATTTTTGGAGATTATAAATTCTTATACTTGTCTCCGGAGCGTATTAATACTGAGTTGTTTAAGGCCAGGGTAGCAAAGATGAATGTGAATATGATAGCAGTTGATGAGGCACATTGCATTTCTCAGTGGGGTTATGATTTTCGTCCGTCTTATTTAAATATTGCGGCATTAAAGGATATTTTAAACAAAGATGTACCTTTTCTGGCTCTTACTGCTACAGCTACACCTGAAGTTGTGGAAGACATCCAGGATAAATTAAGATTTAAAGAAAAAAATGTACTCTGGAAAAGTTTTGAAAGAAAAAACCTGGTTTACCTGGTGAGAAAAGTTGAAAGTAAGGAGAATTATCTTTTAAATACTCTTTCAAAAATAAAAGGGACAGGGATAATATATACCAGAAGCCGGAAAAAGACTAAGTGGATTTCAGATATGTTAAATAAGCATGGAATTGTTTCTGATTATTACCATGCAGGCCTTAGTAATGAAGTACGTTCTGAAAAGCAAGATGCCTGGCAGCAGAATAAAAAACGGGTAATGGTGGCTACGAATGCATTTGGCATGGGCATTGATAAGCCCGATGTGAGGTTTGTGGTTCATTATGATCTGCCGGATAATCTGGAATCTTATTACCAGGAAGCAGGAAGGGCTGGCAGGGATGAAAAAAAAGCATATGCCGTATTGTTGTTTTCTGATGCTGATAAGGCAAAAATGAAACAGAGAATTCAGAATAGTTTCCCTGAAATGGAAGATATAAAGAATCTTTATGAAGCTGTTTGCCAGTACCTTCAAATACCATACGAAGGGGGAAAATACCAGGCGTATGATTTCAATATTAGTGATTTTGCTAGCCGTTATAAATTTGGGTTAATGACAATTTATAATGGAATAAAATTATTGCAACGAGGTGGGTATCTTGAACTTACCGATGAAGTTTCTAACCGTTCAAAGATCTATTTTATTGTGAACAGGGATGATTTATACAATTTTCAATTGGCTAATGAAAAATACGATGGATTTATAAAATTAATCTTACGTAACTATACAGGGGTATTTACAGATTATACAAAAATTGATGAGAATATGCTGGCTAAGAAAATACATGTTTCTGTTGATAAAATTTATCAATATTTAAACAGGTTAAAATATTATAAAATAATAGATTATATTCCTTATAAAAAAACACCTATGATTGTCCTCACAGAGGAACGGCTAAAAAAGAAGAGTATTTATTTAAGTAAAGATCAGTATAAAGAGCGAAAAGAATTGTTTTCCAAACAAGTAAAACAAGTTTTAGGGTATGCAGAAACAGAGACAAAGTGCCGCAGCCAGATTTTACTTGAATATTTTGGAGAAGAGAATGCCTATCGCTGTGGAATATGTGATGTATGTACCAGGAGAAATGAGCTGGAGTTGAGTAAATATGAATTTGATGTGATTCTCGAAGAGCTGAAAAAAATATTAAAAGACAAAGCAGCTCGCATTGATGAAATAATTGAGCATTTAGAGTACCCTAAGAATAAGGTACTTAAAGTAATTGACTGGTTGGCAGATAACAGAAAAATTATTAAAGAAGGAGAAGACAGATTTAAATGGCATAAGTAAAAAACGAAACAAACAAAGCCAGGCAGGGATTAAGGAATAAAAATCGCCTGCCTGGAAGCCAATGCCATTTATAAATTGGAGGTGTTGTAAAATAATAGATGTAATAAAATTAAAATTCGTTGCGTGAAAATTTAATTTTTTTTAAGCATCCATATTTTTGTATTTTTGCGTCCGTTTTATAATATGTTTGAAAATGAAAGAGTTATTCGAAAACGAAAATGTGAATAATTTTGTTACAAGTGCAGCAAATTATTGCACATTGGTTGAAAACGCAGGTAATTTTTCAAAGAAAAATTTTATTGAAAAAACACTTGAACTTTTTTCTTCTTTATATTATTCAATATTTAGGTTCCCTTCCTTTGAAATTGAATCGGATGAAGAAATGATTGAAAAATTCGTAACCGAACAGGAGTGGAATAATATTTACCAGCGGGTTAGTCAAAAATTAGGGTATCATGATGATTATCTTGATGTATATGATCCGGTTGCCAGACAGGAAGAAGATTTAAGTGTCGGGAAATTGTCTGATAACCTTGCAGATATTTATCAGGATATGAAGGATTTTGTTACTCTTTATGGCGTAGGGAACGAGGATGTTATGCTTGCTTCTTTGTGGGAATGCAAAATTAGTTTTGAAGAATATTGGGGGCAAAAATTGTTGAATGCCACCAGGGTATTGCACAGACTCTATTTTTATGAAGAAAACCTGGAAGAAGAAGACGAAAACAGTGAAGATCAGACGGATTATAATGAAAACAGAAATAACTGGATGTTTAATAGAAAACAAGAGCAATATAGAAAAGGAGAAAAATGAGTTATAAATTAGAAATTACAAATGATGAAATAAAAAAACTTCCTAAAACTGAATTTTCCGGTAATATTTTCTTGATAGATACTTTTAAAAAATTTGATATCGCTTTGCCTTTGTTATCCGAGAAAAAAATTCTTGGTTTTGATACAGAAACAAAACCTGCTTTTAAAAAAGGCAAAGAAAATGAGGTTGCCTTGTTGCAGTTGTCTGACTCAGAGACTGCTTTTCTTTTCAGATTGCAGAAGATAGGCCTGCCGGACCCATTGATTCGCATACTTGAGAAAGAGTCTATAAAAAAAATAGGTGTAGCCATAAGAGATGATTTGCGGGCTTTGAAGAAAGTTGAATCTTTTAATCCTGGTGGATTTGTTGAACTTCAAGAGGTTGCCAGCGAAATGGGATTGAAAAATAATGGATTGAAAAAGCTTGCCGGAATTTTTCTGGGTTATAGAATTTCCAAATCACAAAGAATGACAAACTGGGAAAATGAGATATTAAGTCCTGGTCAGTTGAAATATGCTGCAACTGATGCTTGGATTTGTAATGAATTGTATTATAAAATGGTAACT
Organism: uncultured Bacteroidales bacterium; assembly: GCA_964461045.1. Classification (GTDB taxonomy): domain Bacteria; phylum Bacteroidota; class Bacteroidia; order Bacteroidales; family UBA12077; genus JAGXLC01. The sequence continues at coordinate 38,780 of CAYWSJ010000015.1, forward strand.
AATAGGGAATAATGGAGCAGCAAAGAATTATTTTAAAATCGGGTAAGGATCAGTCATTATACAGATACCATCCCTGGGTCTTTTCTGGGGCTATAAAAAAAACGAAGGGTAATTTTAAGGAGGGTGATGTTGTCAGTGTCTATAATAACAAGGACGAGTTTTTAGGTAAGGGACATTTTCAGCCGGGGACTATCGCGGTAAGAATTCTGACTTTTAAAGATGTGCCGGTTGATCTTTCTTTTTGGGAATATAAATTAACTCAGGCGTATGAGCTCAGAAAAAAAGTAGGATTACTGAATAACGAAAGTACCAACGTATTCAGACTAATAAATGCTGAGGGAGACGGAATGCCCGGGCTGATTATTGATTATTATAACGGAGTTGCTGTTTTTCAGGCCCATTCTGTAGGAATGTATCAATTAAAAGAGCAGTTTGTTGAAATACTAAAAAAAATACTGGGTAATGATTTACGTGCGGTCTATAATAAAAGCTCAAAGACTTTACCATACCATGCACCAATCGAAAAGAAAGATTTTTTCCTTTTTGGAAACCAACCCGATAAACTGGTTGTGAAAGAGAACAATTTGCAATTCGGAATTGATTGGCAAACAGGTCAGAAGACAGGATTTTTTATTGATCAGCGCGATAATAGAAACCTGGTTCGCAGGTTTTCTAAAAATGCAAATGTTCTTAACCTTTTCGGGTATACTGGTGGCTTCTCAGCTTATGCTATTCAAGGAGAAGCCAGTAAAGTACATACTGTGGATAGTTCTAAGAAAGCAATTGAGCTGGCTGAAGAAAATATCCGGCTTAATTTTAATGAAACCATTGTACATAAAGGGATAGCAAGTGATGCTTTTGAATACCTGAAAAGCACTAAAGAAGAATACAATCTTATAATTCTTGATCCCCCGGCTTTTGCAAAACACCATAATGTTTTACGAAATGCCTTGCAAGGTTATAAAAAATTGAATAGATTAGCATTTGAGAAAATCAGGACTAATGGGATTTTATTTACATTTTCATGTTCTCAGGTAGTAAGTAAAGAGAATTTTAAACAGATGGTGTTTGCAGCTGCTGCATCTGCAAAAAGAGATGTTAAAATATTATATCACCTTGAACAACCTGTAGATCATCCTATTAGCATCTTTCATCCTGAAGGGGAGTATTTAAAAGGATTGGTTTTGAATGTTTTATAATAATTTTTTAAATGAAATACATTTATATTTTACTTTTTCTTTTTCTGTTTTTTAATGAGGGACTCGGACAATCCTTGTTCCCGGTAAATTATTATGAAAACAGGGGAGAAATTGAATTTTGCAGGATGGATGTGCACAACAATAAATTATTCTGGCCATTGGGAAAGAAAGGCCTTATAATTTTTGATGTATCCAACCCTAACAGAATTAACCGGTTGAAATTGTATAGGGATTATGAAATAAGAAGTTATAATAAAATGTATGGATCACCATATGCAATAAAATTAGTAGGTGATAAAGCTTATTTGGCTCATGGTGAACTGGGATTTGACATTCTTGATGTTTCTAATATATTGGATCCCAAGCTTATAGGAAGATATTCAAGAAATCAGTCTGTTTATAATTTTAAAATCTATAAAGATTATGCAATTCTCGGACTGGATAAAATGGGTTTAGAAGTTGTCGATTTTTCTGATTCCAAAGACATACAAATGGTTTCCAGGAATAATTTTGAAGGATTGCATGTAAATAATATTGATATTTTGGAGCCAACAGTTTATGCTGCCTGTGGTCATTATGGCCTAAAAATTTTGTCTTTTAATGATCCGTTGGAAGAATTTAAGAGGGCTAATTTTCCTAAAGATTTTAATACTCAGAATGAAGCAGAAAAGTTGCAGATATATAAGGGCATTGGTCTGCTTGCAAATGATGCCAGGGGAATTTCCGTGCTGGATTTAACCCTGAAGAAATATCCGGATGAAATTGATTTAATTGATACTGAAGGAAAAGCAAATGATTTGATTATTAATAAAGAAACGATGTATGTGGCAACAAGCAATGGGATAGAAATTTATAGTGTTGAGGATCCGCAAAATATTTTTAGGATTACAAGTTATTCCGATAAAAAGAGAAAATTCCAGAAAATTGCAGTTGAGGGGAAATATCTTTATGCTACCTATAAAAAAGGTTGGTGGTTGTGGAAAAAATATGGAGTTATGATTTTTGAAATTGAATAAAATATATAAATTTCATTTAATTAGCATAAAATCAATATAATAAAAATTGTGATTATGAATGTACAGGAAGCTGAAGAACTTTTAAAAAAACATGTGAAAGATACAAAAATGCTTTATCATAGTTATGCCTCTGCTGCTGTTATGGAGGCTTTAGCACAACGTCTGGGAGAGGATAAGGTAAAATGGAGTGTTACAGGCATGCTTCATGATATAGATTCGGAAATTACTGATAAAGATCCCAGCCGCCATGCACTTGAAGCAGAAAATATTCTTAAAGATTATGATGTGGATGAAGAAATGCTTGATGCTATCAGAATGCATAACGAAGAAGCTACCGGAAAGGAAAGAACCACTAAATTTCAACATGCCCTTGCTGCAGGGGAAACTATAACCGGACTTATATATGCAACAGCACTCGTTTATCCCGATAAAAAAATTAAAAGTGTAAAGCCCAAATCAATTAAAAAACGAATGAAAGAAAAAGCTTTTGCGGCATCAGTAAAGAGAGACACTATAAGAGAGTGTGAAGAAACCGGTATTCCATTGGAAGAATTCATTGAGTTATCATTAAATGCAATGAAAGAAATTGATACTAAAATTGGATTATAATTTTGCATAATATTTGCGGTACAACTAATACTAAAGGTAAACACTCACATTATGAAAAAAATTCTCTTATACATTGTTTTTTCCTGCTTATTTGTAAATGTCTTTTCACAGAAAAAAGTGGAGGAAATAAAAATTGAAGGAGCAACAGGTACCGCTATAGGCAAATCATTGCCGGGTGTAATAAAACAAGCCCGCGATAAAGCTAAGGTGGATGCATTGAAAAAAGCAGGAATAACTGAAAATATAAATACATATACCGATTTTTACCAAAGTGAAACAGATAATGAATACAGTGAACTTTTTTCATCTGATATTTTTTCAAACATCAGGGGAGCGGTAAAAGATGTTGAAATAGTAGATACTTTACGTTCTTTTACAAAAGAGGGTTTTATAAAAGTGACAGCCGTTATTAACTGTACTGTGCTTAAATATAGTACTGCGAATGATTTATCTTTTAATTTTAAAGTTTCGGGTATTAAGCAATTCTATAATAATAATGCACATCTGAAATTCTCTATAATGCCTTCAAAACCAGGATATCTGAAAGCTTTCCTTTTTACTAAAAATGAAGCTTATCAGCTTTTTCCCAACAATTGGGAGAAATCTGTTCTTTTCAGAAAGGATTCAATGTATAAATTTCCTTTGGAAGAATTGGATTATATACTGGAGACAACAAAAAACAGTGAAATACACAGAATTGTTTTTGTCTATTTAAAGAAGGAAATTCCTTTCTATGGGTCTGTAAAGTATGAAGAAATATTTGACTGGATTTTTTCTATTCCCCCTGACCAGAGAAAAGTAAAGTCAAATACCTTTACTGTAGTCAATGAAAAGGTAAATTAACCAAACCTATTTATACTTTTGTATTATTGTAAGACCATCTCTGACAGGCAAAATTACTTTCTTCAGACTTGAGTCGTCTTTTACCAATTTATTGAATTGGTGAATGCCTTTTGTATGATTGTCAAAGTTTTTCGGATTGTTTAATACTTTCCCGTCCCATAGCGTATTGTCGGCTATTATAAACCCTCCTGTTTTTAAGTATTTTTTACAGAGATTTAAATATTGGGGATATTCTCTTTTGTCACCGTCAATAAAACACAAATCATAACTTTTTTTGAGAGATGGGATAATCTTTAGAGCATCTCCTATATGAAGGTTAATTTTATCTTTTTGACCCGACTTTTTGAAGTAATGAATAATAAATTCTTCTAATTCATCATTTATTTCAATTGTATCGATCGAGCCCTTTTGCATTCCTTTAGCCATACAGATCGTACCATAACCTGTATAAGTACCTATCTCCAGGGCATTTAAAGGATTAATCATTCTAACTATTATTTCCAGAAATTTTCCCTGCATGGGACCTGACAGCATGCGTGGGTGAAGTATTTTCTTGTGTGTTTCCCGAAATAATTCATACAGCACAGGATCTTCTTCTTCTGAATGGTCCAGTATATATTTATTGATTTGTTCTTCTTTTCTACTCATTATAATGATTTATTGATAAATTAAAACAGATAGCTGGTCTGGCTTTAATACATCATTAGCTACTTCTAAAACATTTTCAGCAGAAATATTTTCTATCTTCTTTTTTATTTCAGCCAGGCTATTTAGTTTATTCCTGAAGAGATAACTTTTACCATTGGCAATCATCTGGTTAGAATTAACCTCCGATTGAATGGCAATCTGACCGAATAACTGTTGTTTGGCATTTTTAAGCTGAACAGAACCCAGCTTTTTTTCTCTGAGCCTTTTAAATTCTTTGTGTACCTGGTTTAATGTCTTGTCAAGCTTGTTTTTATCTGTGGCAAAGTAAACAGAGAATATGCCTGTGTCGGTAAATGGAGTATAGTTTGATTCCACATGATACACATATCCTAGTTTTTCTCTCAGAAGCATATTAAGCCTTGAGGTTAAACCAGGACCACCGGTTATGTTTTCCAGAAGACTTAGAGTAGTTCTTCTTGAATCGTACATGTTATAACCAATATTGCCTAACATGCAATGTGCCTGTGATGTGTTTTTATCTATAACTTTTGTTTCAGGCAGGTAATTTTTAAATGGCTTACGTTTTTTGCCATTCTGAATTGGTTTAAAGTCATTAAAATTTCTTTCGACCAATTTTATTAATTCTGAAAAAGAAATATCTCCCACCGAACTGATTACCATTTGATCAGGAGAGTAATTATTGTGCACAAATCTTTGGAAATCTTCTTTGTTAAATTTATTAAGAGTCTCAGGTGAACCAAGAATATTCCTTCCTAAAGGTTGCCCGGCAAAAATCAACTCTTCAAAATCATCAAAGATTGATTCTGACGGGTTGTCTTTATACGAATTAATTTCATCAATAATTACTTCCTTCTCCTTCTCAATTTCTTTTCCAGGAAATATTGAAGAGAAGGTGAGATCTGATAGTAATTCTAAAGCTCTGGAATATTCATTTTGTATAAAAGAGGTATGAATGAAAGTTTCTTCTTTGCTGGTGTAAGCATTAATGTCGCCACCCACATTATCCATACGGCTTAAAATATGAAAAGCTTTTCTTTTTGTAGTTCCTTTAAAAATTAAATGTTCTATGAAGTGGGCAATACCCTGTTCATGTTCTTCTTCATCCCTCGATCCGGCGTTAATTATTAAGCCACAATGAGCTACCTCGGAATTGTTTTTTACGTGTACAATTCTAAGTCCATTATTTAATTGGTGTGTATAGTATTTCATTTAAATTAATACCTTTTTCCTGCCTTGCAAAATTAGTAAAATGAATAACAACATCTGCAAAATTTGGTAAATCAGAATTTCTATATAAAATCAAAACATTTTTTTAGATAATTTTTATCCTTAACTCCTTGTTTTTTTTGATATTGGGGGATTTATGTAATAATACGAAAAAAAAATTATAAATATTTTGCAAAAAGATTTTTTTCATTACATTTGCAATCGCTTTACAAAAGGAGCCATAGCTCAGTCGGTAGAGCAACGGACTGAAAATCCGTGTGTCCCTGGTTCAATTCCAGGTGGCTCCACAAGGAGGCCGCAAAGAAGCGGCCTCTTTTTTATTTCCTTTATAGAAATACAATCATGGGCTTTAGAGGCGAAACAGCTCCTTATAAATTTTTCACCCAAAAAATTGTTTACATGAGCGAGCTATTCAATTCAAATCATATATCAAATATTGAACATTTTTTTACTTTCCTTGTTTAAGCGTTTTAATTATTTGTATAGAAAACATTGAATGAATAAAATATAAATTTATGATTTTATTTTAATTTGTTTGTTGCTTGACTTTAAGTACTTTAAGACTTGTTAGTCTTAAAAATATGTTCGGTAGTACATATTAAATTTTGATTATATGCATATTTTGTTTATATTTAGCTAATTAAATCATAAGTAGGTAATATTTTTTGCAATTTAACATAAAAAATATCTTGCACGAAAATTTTTTTTTATAGTTTTGTCGACCCTTATAAAACATGAAAATTTTACATATTTTTTAACCTAAAAAAAATGATTCTATGAGAACAAAAAACACAATTAAAATTTTATCATTTCTATTTTCTTTACTTCTAATTCTTCCGGCAACTTCTTTTGCCCAGGAAGAAGAAGACGAAGACGGTTTCACTTTTGGTGGCGCGATGCGTTATAACATAGTAAGCGAAAGCTACGAAAGTGATCCTACGACAACGAATACCTATGCAACATGGGATACATGGCGCCTGAATGTTGATGGTTCAGTAGCTGATGTTGACCTGAGCTTTGAGTATCGTTTCT